>JBOFTL010000330.1:0-9559 GCA_051652045.1 Microcoleus sp.
GCTTGTTGTTGGGCGACTTCAGCTTGTTGTTGAGCCGCTTCTTCTGGTAACAAAATTAAATTGCCAGATTCGTCATAAAAACGCAACCAAGTTGCTGTTTCTCGATGGATTGTTCCTTCCCAAGTACCCAACCAAAAACCTAGGGTTTCACACCACAGCCAACCTTGCTCATTGGGGAGTAACTGCTGATAGCGGAAGCTGGAATCTAAACGCCATCCCTGCAAAGAATTTGGATCGAAAGGATCGAAAATAAAGTAATCAGGCGTTCTGAAAACCCGCTCGTAAATATTCTTCTTGATACCTGTATCGACATTAGCAGTTGATGGCGACTGCAGTTCCACAATGATATCCGGGTAACGTCCGTTTTCCTCCCAAACTACCCAACCTTGTCGGGGAATAGTGCCGTCAACATCCAACACAGCGAAAAAATCTGGTCCTCGATAATCCCGATTGCGAATCTGTTCGGCACTGTAATAAATAAACATATTGCCACCGACAAAAAAATCGTTTCGGTCAACAAATCCTTGTTCTAAAGAGTTAATTAAAACATTCATAGCTATCCGGTGGCGATTGCTTTCCATTGGTAGACCATCATCAAAAATTAAATTTGTCGGCGGCTTGTGAGTTTCAAGGAAAAGTTCGGCTTCTCGATCGACTCCTTGTCCGATTGATTCTACAGGCATAATGGCATCTCCCGATTACTGTCAACTGTCTAAAAACTTCACTGTCAACTGTCAAAAATTCGACAGGCGAGTGTGCATCGCCATAAACTGTCAACTGTCAACTGTTTTGCGGTATTTTTATTTTACACGATCGATTCGCTGCACTCCCAAGCCCGATCGCTCGTTTGGCAGCAAACACCCGTTTTCTATAACTGCACCCGCAAATGGATCGTCGATTAAATTTAAATGACTGTCTAAATCCAAATAATCGGCTAGTGGCGAGAGTTGTGCGGCTGCTGTATTTGCCAGCACACTATCTGAATAGCAGCCAAACATTACTTGCAAACCGCAAGCTTTTGCTGCATGAATCATCCGCATAGCTTCGCTCAATCCGCCGGATTTCATCATTTTGATATTGATGCCACTGACGCAGCTCGCTAACCTGGGAATATCGGCACTATTAAAACAACTTTCATCAGCAAAAATTGGCAGGGGGGATTGACGGTGCAGTTCCGAAAAATCATCCAAATCTGCCCCCGGAGAAAGCGGCTGTTCGACGTAATTTATATTGTATTTTTCCAGCCAGCTACACATTTCGATCGCCTCATTCAAACTCCACCCACCGTTGGCATCTACACTCATCTGAATGTTAGCTGGCGCTTCATCTCTGACTGCGATTAGCATTGCCTTATCTGCCTCGATTCCTGCTGGATTTCCTAACTTAACTTTGACCGCGCGATATTCATTCTGGAGCGCATCCGTCGCATTTTTGCCAAACCAATCGCGCACTCTTTCTCTGGCATTATATGGCGAATTAATGCCAATCGTGACGGATGTAGGGACGATGCGCGATCGATCTAATCCCCACATTTTCCACAGCGGCAAACCTGCTTTTTTGCCCAGCCAGTCGTGCAGCGCGATATCGATACCGGCGCGGGCGGCTGAGGGTAAGTTTATATTTGTTAATACTCGATCGATTTGCTGGCGATCGAACGGAGTAAACTGTTCTAGGTACGGTGCGACTTCTTGCAATGCAGCCAGCAGCATCTCGGTAGTTTGGGGTTGGGAACCTGCAGAAAACGGCGAAGCTTCTCCCCAACCTTCAATACCTTCGCGTGTTAATTTTATCCATAAATTGGTACTTTGAGCTGTAGTGCCGCGACTGATGGTAAGGGCAAATCGCTTGCGGACAGTGAAGGTTTGAATTTGAATGTGCATTGTCGGCGATCGGTATTTTTTTATACAGGAAAATATGATGTAGCGGAATTTGCCACTATTCCCATTTTTAACTTTTTACTTTATAGTTTTATTTTCCTAGTTTTAGCTTATCAAAAAATTGATGAAATTCCTGATTTCTGTTTCGCCGAAGAAAGTTGCCGTCTCTCTAGGCCTTTGGGTGCTCTTCTTTGCTATTGCTGGCGTTACCGTACAAGTTCTGAGATACGGTTTTAACAATCGCGAACGCTGGATTAGTTTGTTCAATCTGGACAGGGAAATCAATTATCCCTCTTGGTACTCGTCATTTACTTTGCTGTTTTGCGGGATTTTGCTAAATATTATTGCTGCCGCCAAGCAGAAAGAGGGCGATCGATTTTTTCGCCACTGGAAAGTGCTGGGGTGTCTGTTTGTACTTTTCTCTTTGGATGAAATCTTGAGTTTTCATGAAATTCTCATTATCAATGACTTGCGAAAGGCACTGAGTTTAGGAGGATTGTTTTACTTTATTTGGGTAATTCCGGGTGCGATTTTTGTGGCGGTGGTGGGACTGACTTATATCAAGTTTCTCAAACATCTTCCCCGACAAACTAGGAGTTTGTTTCTGCTGGCTGGTAGCTTATATGTCGGTGGGGCGTTGGGTATGGAAATGGTTTGCGGTTATTATGCCGATGCGGTAGGCCAGCGCAATTTAGTCTACGGTTTGCTGGCTTCTGTTGAGGAAATTTTGGAAATGTTAGGGACGATCGTCTTTATTTACGCTCTGTTATCTTACATCGGTTCGTATCTGGAAAATATCGATTTGCGGTTTAATATAGTGGAGAATAAAGAGAGTTGAGAGTTGATAGTTGATAGTTGATAGTTGATAGATTACCCATTACCCATTACCCATTACCAATCATGACTGTCTACTTCTACAACACCCTGGGCGAATACGGCGGTTTCTCTAACTTTTCCCGCCACGGATTCCAGTTAGACGGCGAATACTGGCCGACTAGCGAGCATTATTTTCAAGCACAAAAGTTCCCTGAAACTCCACACTACGATCGAATCCGCCAAGCAAAAACGCCGAAAGATGCTGCAAATATGGGGCGCGATCGCTCTCGTCCCCTTCGCAAAGATTGGGAACAAGTTAAAGATGATATCATGCGCAAAGCCGTACTGCGCAAATTTGAAACTCATGCCGAGATTCGCGAAATTTTACTCGCTACCGGGAATGAGGAAATTGTCGAGAATGCACCGGGAGATTACTATTGGGGCTGCGGAAAAGATGGCAGTGGCAAAAATATGTTGGGACAAATTTTAATGGAAGTTAGAGATATCTTGCGCCAACACGCATCAGAATAAAACGGAAATTAGTTCGTTCGTAGTGTGGTTCGTAGTATGGACTTCAGTCCGCAAAATAGAGCCGTTCGTAGTGCAGACTTGAGTCCCCAAAATAGAGCAGACTTAAGCTCGCACTACGAACCATTTTTGCAATGAATTGATTAAGGCCGATCGAAAGCCGAAGGCGATTTAAAATCTTCTTCCGGAACACCTTGTAAAGCTTGGTTCATAAAATCACGCCACACGGGGGCTACCATCGTACCGCCAGTAGCACCGTAACTCATCGGCGTGTAATCATCATTGCCGATCCAAACAGCAACCGACAACTGCGGCACATAACCTACAAACCAGATATCCCGTTCCGAGGAAGTTGTACCGGTTTTCCCAGCAGCGGGCCGCCCAATTTGAGCCGATGTAGCAGTACCGTTGTAAATTACCCCTTCCAACGCGCTGTTGACGGAAGCAGCAGCCCAAGGATCGAGGACTAATTTAGGTTTTGGCGTATTGTCAAGCAACACGTTGCCGCTGCTATCGGTAACTTGCACGATAAATGTAGTGTCAGAATGCCAACCATTGTTGGCAAAGGTAGCAAAACCCCCAGCCATTTCTAAAGGAGTCAAGTCAACTGCACCCAAAGGCAAAGAAACCACCGGTTCCATCGGGCTTCTGATGCCAAGAATCCGGCAAATTTCGATCACTTTATTCAATCCGATTTCCTGGCCGAGTTTGACAACCGGAATGTTTAGTGAGACTTCTAAAGACCTGCGGATGCTCACCGCACCGGAGAAACCGCCACCGTAGTTTTGAGGGTAATAGTAGCCGTCGCCATCGCGGTAGCCGACGGGGGTGTCGTAGACTATAGACTCGGGACTGTATTTGCCCGTAGCAAAGGCGGCATAGTAGACAAAGGGTTTAAAAGCAGATCCGGGCTGGCGGCGGGATTGGATAGCACGGTTGAACTGGCTTTTTTTGTAATCGACACCTCCCACCATAGCTTTAACGAAGTGGGTTCGCGGATCGACAGCGGCTAAGGCAATTTGACCTTGATCGTAGTCGTAAAACAATCCTCGGTAGTAAAGTCGATCGTGCCAAGCTTTGACTGTTTCTTCTGCTACACGCTGCAACTTAAGGTCGATCGTAGTTTGAACCCTCATTCCTCCTTTAACTACAGCATCCCGTCCGAACCGGCGAGTCAACTCCTGCACCACCGCTTCTGTAACGTAAGGAACCTGAGATCGACCGAAGGAAGTAATTTTGCCTAACTTGATTTTTTCCTTGCGGGCGGCGGCTTCTTCTGCTGGTGTAATCCACTTGAGTTCCCTCATGCGGGTTAACACGATTTCCTGCCGCTCTTTCGACAACTTGTAGTTGGCGAAAGGACTGAACTCTTCAGGGGCGGAAATGATGCCGGCCAGCATTGCTGATTCACCAAGAGTCAAATTGGCTGCTGACTTGTTAAAATAGCTTTGAGAAGCTGTCTCGACGCCGTACAGGTTGTGACCCAAGTAAATTTGGTTCAGGTAAAGCTGCAAAATCTGATCTTTATTGAGAATCTGCTCCAAACGGATCGACATCACGGCTTCAGCAACTTTCCGGCTGAATTTTGACTGCGGAGACAGAAACAAATTTTTGACTAACTGCATGGTCATGGTGGAACCGCCTTCCACAGTTTTACCTTTTTCCAAGTTAGCCATGAAGGCACCGGCGATACGGCCGGGGTTGATACCTTTGTGTGTAAAAAAGGTGCTATCTTCGATCGCCAGTACAGCTCGTTTTAGATTTGGAGAAATTTTATCTAGGGGTACGACATCTCGGTTGGCTTCGTCGTGGATGCTGGCTAGAGGCCGACCGTTGATATCGTAAATATGGGTAGTTTCTGTGGGGGAGTAGGTTTGCAAGACGCGAACGTCAGGCAAGTTGCGGAAGCTGATCGCTAAGCCAACCAGTCCGCCAGCAACTACCGAACTGGCAAGCATTGTGATGCTGAGTATGGTTCCGGCAGTCACTTTGCTGACTGATTGAACAAACTCGAAGACGGGAGCTGAGTTTTCCGTGTTTTTTCGGATTGCATTGCTTGACACGTCGATTTCACTTCCTCTTTCGATGTGGGGTTTGAGACTTTTTATTTTAGATGCCAGATGGGACAATTACCAGCTCGTTTGCGGGCAAGCTTTGGGATTATGGTAGCTTGATAGTTGTGTTTTTATACGTCTTTGTTAACTAATTCCGCTGCACTTTGGCAAAATATGATGTCTGACGATCGCTCCCCCACTTTAGCTGCTAGCGTTTCCGGAATTTACCGAGGCGTCAGCGAGATTTTTCCCGCCAAGCTGGATTCTGAGAATCCTGATGAAAATTTAGCTCAGCGGTTGGCAAAGACCGATCGGCCGTTGCGGGTTAAGCTGGGTATCGATCCGACGGGAAGCGACATTCACTTGGGGCACAGCATTTGCGTCCGCAAGCTGCGGGCTTTTCAGGATGCCGGCCACACTGCTGTACTCTTGATCGGCGATTTTACCGCAAGAATTGGCGATCCTACTGGTAAATCGGAAGTTCGCCGCCAGTTGACGGAAGAACAAGTGGCGGCAAATGCCAAAACTTATTTAGATCAAGTGCGTCCGATTTTAGATTTTGACACGCCGGGACGTTTGGAGATCCGCTACAACTCAGAATGGCTGTCTAAATTGGATTTGGCGAAAATTCTGGAATTGCTGGGAACGATGACGGTGCAGCAGATGCTGGCTAAAGAGGGATTTGATACGAGAATTCAGCAGGAAAATGCGATTTATTTGCACGAGTTTCTATACCCCTTAATGCAAGGTTACGATTAGGTAGCTTTAGAGGCTGATGTGGAGTTGGGAGGCACCGACCAAAAGTTTAATATTGCGGTGGGAAGAGATTTGCAGCGGCATTTCGGAATGAAACCGCAGTTTGGTTTGCTGATGCCGCTGTTGCTCGGGACTGATGGCGTGCAGAAGATGTCAAAGTCTTTGGGTAATTATGTAGGTTTGTCGGAAGATCCGCTAACTATGTATTCTAAATTAGAAAAAATTCCCGATAATTTAATCGCGAACTATTTTGAGTTATTGACAGATTTGCCACTTGATGATTTGCCGGAAAATCCGCGTGAAAAACAGAAACTTTTGGCTTGGGATGTGGTACGACAATATCGAGGAAAAGAAGCGGCCGATCGCGCGCAACAAGATGCCATTGCTTTGATTAAAGGTGCTGCGGGAGAGGCTGATGCGGTGCCGGAGTTTTCTTTAGCCAGCGTGCAGTTTCCTGCTAAGTTGTTTTATATTGCAAGCGCTAGCGGACTTTGTAAAAGTAGCGGTGAAGCTAGGAAGTTAATGCAGGGCGGCGGGGTGAAGTTGGAGGGCGATAAGGTTGCTGATGTGAATCTTACTTTTGAATCTCCCGAAGAACTCAATGGTAAGGTTTTGCAAGTTGGTAAAAATAAGTTTGTACGTTTGGTTTCTTGAGTCTGTTTTTAAACCGCTGATGTTGCTGATGAACGCTGATGAACGCTGATAGTCGAATTATTGTTGCTTTGGATGTTGCAAGTCAGGAAGAGGCGATCGCACTGATCGATCGACTTCCTGATGTATCTTTTTGGAAAGTAGGTTTGGAGCTGTTTGTGAGTTCTGGACCGGGAATTTTGGAAGTTTTAAAACAGCGAGAAAAACGGATTTTTCTGGATCTAAAATTTCACGACATCCCGAATACTGTGGCTGGTGCTTGTCGGGCTGCTGCTAAGTATGATGTCGATCTATTAACAATTCATGCTACTTGCGGTAAAGATGCTCTGCAAGCAGCTCGATCGGCCTTGGAAACTGGGGCGGAATCTGTTGGTAAATCGAGTCCTAAATTGATTGCAATTACGCTGTTGACGAGTTTGAATTCGCGACAGTTAGCTTTTGAGTTGAAGGTTCCTTTAGAGTTGCCGGAATATGCTTTACATATGGCTCTTTTAGCTCAGGAAACTGGTTTAGCCGGGGCTGTTTGTTCACCGCAGGAAGTGGCACAGTTGCGGATGACTTGTGGTGATGATTTTCTATTAGTTTGTCCGGGAGTGCGTCCGAAATGGGCTGATGGAGGCGATCAAAAGCGATCGATGACTCCTGCTGCTGCGGTGAAAGCTGGTGCTGATTATTTGGTAATCGGGCGGCCGATTACTGCTGCGGAAGATCCGGAGGCAGCTTTTGCGCGCATTTGTGAAGAGTTGGGATAACAATCTCTTTCTATTAAATAAGAAATCGAATTGCTCCCTAGATTAAAATACATTACGAAACAGCAAAATTACGGAACAAAAAGGCGACCAACGCCCCTCCAGGTTTCGATATCCAACACGATTTCCAGAATGCGGTCAGCACAGCGATTTCGATAAATTCGATCGGCTAAAAATCGATCGGCTTCTACTCGATCGGAGTTGAGATAACAATATGAATGTTTTTTTCAATCACAGATTAACGTGGCGGAACGCAGATAAAATTTCATCAGCGTTCATCTGTGTTTATCTGCTGATATCTGCGGTTGATATTCCAACTCTAGCAGTTGATTTGGCAACAACTAATACTAATAGTATAAATTCAAGTCAGTATAGTTTATTAGCTCGATCGCCCTGTCCTGAGAATTTGGAAACTTTGGTCGATCGACTGTTGCCAGATTTGCCGAGTTATGCTAATCGAATTATCGCGCGATCGGGCTTTTTTCCTAAAACTAATACACCGCACGGTTACTTACCCCGTCAAATAATTTTAGCAGGTCGTGCAGAGTTTGAACCGCTACCCTTAAATCCAGAAACTGCAATTCCTGAAAATGCCCGCCAGGTTTTTATTACTACTTTAGAACGGCAGTATCGCGGGGGAAAATCAGTGGAAATTCAACAATATCACTGGCTGTTTTTAATTCAAACTGAGAAAGGTTGGGAATTAGTAAAAATTGTTTCTAGATTTGGTACGCTGGCAGATGTTAATTCGCCGTTGTCGCCGGAGGATGAGAAAAGTCCAATTGCTGAAGCAATTCGTTTGTGGTTGCGGGATTGTCAAGCAAAATGAGGATTCCAATAGTTCGATTTCAATTCAGATATTGTACAACGATCGATTAAATCACTCTTTTAAGATACAAGGGGCTGGTTCGCTGGAATCTTTAATCCAAATCGAAAATCCTGCAAACCCGCCCCTTACTGAATCTTACTTCACTGTTACAGGCGCGATTTCAACCGCCAAGTACGCGCGGCGAAGCTATCCCGTAGGGAATCGCGCATTACCATTATCTACCATTTCTCCAGTAACGCTAAAAGCGCGAATCTCAGTAATTTTAACTGGCACAATTTTACCCAACAATTGGGCAACATCTCCCTGGAAAAAAGTCAAGCGATTGCCGCGCGTCCTTCCCATTACCTGAGTCGGATCTTTGACATTTTGCGCCTCAACTAACACCTCTTCAATGCGTCCCAAATAGCGCTGCGATCGAGCCATTGCAGCCGCCGTTACTGCATGATTCAATCGCTGCAATCGATCGGCCTTCACCTCCTCACTTAACTGATTTTCCCACAAAGCGGCCGGCGTTCCGGGACGCGGCGAATAAGCAGCAGTATTCACCAAGTCAAAACCGACATCTTCAACTAATTTTACAGTCTTCTCAAACTGCGCTTCAGTCTCTCCTGGAAAACCGACGATCGCATCTGCTGTAATCGCAGCATCCGGCATATACTTGCGAATTAAATCCACAATTCGGCGGTATTTTTCCTGAGTGTAACCCCGCGACATTGCCTTCAAAATATCGTTATCTCCCGACTGAAACGGAATGTGAAAATGCTCGCACACCTGCGGTATTTCCGCGCAAGCGCGAATCAATCTTTCGGTAAAATAGCGCGGGTGACTGGTAGCAAAACGCAGGCGATCGATTCCCGACACATCGCTGACAAAATACAACAAATCTGTCAAAGTATGCTGGTGGCTGCCATCAGATTTTGTCCCCGGCAAATCGCGACCGTAAGCATCAATATTTTGACCCAATAAAGTAATTTCCCTGTAACCTTGACGGCTCAATTCTTCCATTTCCGCGCGAATTGCTTCAGGAATTCGCGACTGTTCCACCCCACGAACATTCGGCACGACGCAATAAGTACAGCGTTCGTTGCAACCGTAAATTACATTCACCCAAGCAGTTACTTTGCTATCGCGGCGCGGCTTAGCAATATCCTCCATAATGTGAACTGCTTCTGTCGCCACAACTTGATTTCCATCGAACACTTGTTCCAACAAATCTTCGAGTCGGTTAGCGTGTTGCGGTCCCATTACTAAATCTAATTCTGGTACTCGCCGCAACAGTGATTCTCCTTCTTGTTGGGC
>JBOFTL010000331.1:0-5926 GCA_051652045.1 Microcoleus sp.
TCCGCATTTATTGGAGCAAAAGACAAAATTCTTTTAAACGAGTATTCACTGCAAAAGTATTGTTTTTGATTGAAAGAAATACAAACTTTGTCAGGTGTTTTTTCTGCTATAACTTGCATGTTTTGTTCTCCCAAAAATATTGTTTGCTGCCCATCATTTAGCGAGATGGGCGATCGCTTAGTCCTCGATATCGTCTTCAGTTTGAGAATCAAGCTGGTAGGGAATCGCTTCAACAGATAATTTCACAGTTGCGCTAGGGGTTTGATAATTTGTAGTTCCGATATCAAAAATTTTCCAATCACTATTCTTAAATGATTCGATCACAAATCCTTGAATCGACTCAAATTCGCTTTTCACATCTTCAATAGTTATGGAAAACTTTTCATCTCCACCATTAAATTCTTTCTCTATTTCATTCATTATCAGTTTCTCAAAGCGTTCAATAATTTCTTTATTGGCTATCCGCTTTTTCCTAAACAATTGGGAGGGGCGAAGAATCTTGTATGCCATGACCTAAATTTCCTTATCAGCTATACACTCGTGTCGTTTCAAATAGATCTTGTCTTTATAGATGCGGTTCAGTCGCACAGCCTTCCCGCACTTCTCACAGGTGTGCTGCGGGGTTCGGGTAGGCTGAGTCCGTTGGCTACGCTTGTCAGGACATGTGTCGGGGCAAGCGTAGCGAATATTCCCATGCTGATCGCGTCCTTTATTTCGGAGAACGCGATCGCATTTGGGGTGGGGGCAGATGGGGTTAGTCATGGGGCTTTTTAGCAACTCAAAATAGCATTGGCGGACCGACAAAGTATACTGTTATTTAATTTTGTCAGGTACATTTTAGCCGCCCGATTCGATTTGAATTTTTTCTCTACCCCGGATCGATCCACTAAGATCAGTTCTACTTGATCTTTAACAAAAACATCGATATCCATTCTCCAAAGTTGTGGGCATTTTTCTGTAAGATGTGCTCTAATTGCTTTTGCAGAAATCATGCTCTTTCTCCTTGATTTTGTATTGGGCTTCTCTCCCGCCCTTTCATATAAATATGGTACCCCATAATCGCCTAAAAATTACATCATTCCAAAATTATTTTTAGGCGATCGCTAGACATCAGATCCAATTGACTTCCCACCCATCGCGCATAAAATCGAGGATGCGGCAGCGGCCCAAAATCTCGTTATCCCATGCGTAGGTCAGGTTCCCCTGGTAGAACAACTCGATTCGGCCATTGGTGAAAGTTGCGGTGAATTCTTTCGGGCCTCGGAGTGATTGGCTCATGGTGTTGCTCAGTTGACTACAGACTTATAGTGCCCATACCATCGGACAATTTCGACAAGTGCATGAAAATCACCCAGCGATCGCCATACCAACGCTGGGTGGGGTAGGTTTCGTCCCATTCTTTTCTTATTTCGCCATAGGAAACGCAAGGACGGGGAGCGGTACCGCTTTCGATTAAGAATTGGAAGGTTAAATTTTTGAGTTGCACCACTTCGATATTCGTCACCTCAAGCCGATACTCTGAGATTGTGGCAGGAACGGGAGGCAACTCTTGCCCAGCATCGTTTAGAACACGCAGAAGAGATGCTGCATGCAGATGTATGCGATCGCCTAACTGATATTGAAGTTTGGATAATAAGCGATCGCCAACACCCTCATGCTCAAACCAAAATAAATCAACTGGATCCGATTCCCAAACCCATGTATTGGCGTCTTTGGTGGGCTCTGGCACTAGCGGCAATACGATCGCTCCTAGTCTGCCCTCCGATGCGGCCTTGAGTTGCCATGAGGTTGCAATATGTGCGTGTGTTTTCGGCATGATTTTGGCTCCTAAACTATTTCCCACGTTGACCCCGCCGCCCTTCCCCCTGTTCGGAGAGCAGTGTAAATGTTCCCCCTCTGAATCCAGCAAGCCTTAGCCGCTGCCGTGACATTGATAAACGTGCGACCATCAGACATTCGCCGGACAGGTTGCCCCGCATATTTTGGCCTTTGGGGGGGCGTGATCGCACCATTAGTAACCCACCGCAGGCGATCGGGGTCAATATTCAGCAAGCGATTGATATTCCCCTGTGCCCAAGGGATGAAATCTCTGATAAGAATTATCGTTTTGTTGGCAGCGATTCGGGCGGCTGGTAGCCCGTCCCGTATCCATCGGCGGACCCTTTTATGGTTTATCCCAAGGGCATTGGCAAGTTTCAGGCATGAGAAGGAATCAAAGATTCCGCCTCCCATTGTGATGCCCATCCGTGCCGCCTTAGCCTCAATAGCGCGATAGCTCCGAAAATGGTAGTTATTTCGAGACGCTTGATACTGATATCTGGCAACGAATTCGCGACCAATATAGCTCCCCTCCAGGCTCTCAAGCAGCAGTTCCTCTGCTGTTGTCCATGGATGTCCGCGCATTATGCAATCTCCTCATCGCACATGAAAACAAGGTCCGGGATTCCCAAATACTCTTCATACCCAGGATATTGTTTGGCGATCGCCGTAGCTTCTGCCAATTTTTCAAATAGTCCACCAGACTGATAAGCCCCGTTGAACTCGTGATTTGTTACCTCAACGTTGTACTCGATGATCATCAATTTCTTTCCAGCACGGGGCTTGATGCAGCATCCATGCCGATCATACAATTCGATTTGCTTAGCTTCCATGGGTCAATTCCGCTCCATCTTCTGTACACTGCACAACCGCACAATCCGGCTGCGTATCCGGCGTAATTGTGGTTTGTGCGCTTGCAGCAAGCCCAATGGCGATCGCTGCAATGGTGCCAATGATCGAGTATGCAGCAAGGGATAGTAATGTTTTGAGGTTGTACATTTTTTTGATTTGGTTGTTGACTACTTACTTAGTGTGCCCAACTGAGTGGGCGGGTTGATCACTCCCCCCTCACAGCCTCCCACCCCCGTTCCCAGCGATCGCCCTCACACAGAAACCCATTTTGCCCACAGTCCCGACTCACGGCATCCCATGCTTTTTGCGATCGCTGCCAGAGTGCAGTGCTGTTTTGGGAGAGCCATAGGGCAGCGGGGTGCAGGGCTTTGTCTGGGGAGGTATAGCGCCAGGTACCATCGGGTTGCGGGCGGAATATTTGGAGGAGGAGGACCAGGGCAAATATGGAGGGGATTAGTTTATGGAACCGTGACATCAGATTCAAACTCCTTGATCACAGAGAGGAACATAAAGTACGATTCCTGAGGTTTAAGCGCACTCAAGCGTTCGTCACAATCTAGCCCCAATTTCATCAGTGTTTCAGAATATTGCTGATGGTAGTCTTCCGGCGAGCCATTATACTTGAACTGCATTGTCGCGGAGCCAGCAAAAGAGACACAGTTTACAGAAGGGTTGCCGTAAACATACTGAACGATTAAAATAACTTGCTTCATAAACCTACACCTGTACTACAACAACTTCTTTTAACCACGCGATCGCCTCAACAGATCCCACCCATGGCCCCATACGAAAAGGTATTTCGACCGTTACGGCGGGGTGGTCTAGTTGAGCGAGGATATCTTGGGCAAGGGTGCGCGCTTCCTGGGAGAAGCTATCAGAGCCTTGCATTTTGGCGAAGTGAGTCGTCCTTGAAAATACGGTGCCGGGGGATACGATCATGGCTCCTCCTTTACAAAATCTACTCCTCTCACAACTCCCCCAACCCGCGATCTCTTTGTGATAGATGCAGCGATCGCATCCCAGCGTTGATATGGGGCGTGAGAGCGTCGCCATTTGGAAACGACATCCTCGCCAACCCCGACATCTTCAGCAATCTCTCGGCCACTGACAAAGTGTCGGGCCATAACCTCGTTCAATAACCAACGTGTTGCCATAACTTATACAAATGGAGCTGAATGGACAGGGATGATTCCTAAATACTTTTCTTCGTTAGGGCCATAAGCATTTGCCGAATAGATACAATAACCAAAGCGCAAAACAGCGACGCTATTCTTTTTATAAAAGTTTGCAGCATCAATACAATCCTCTAACGAATCCAAGGAAGAGCCGTCTTCTTTTTGCTCAATGCTTACAAAATCACGAGAGTTAACCGTTCCTTTGTGAATACCAATAGACAGTCGCCACATTGCATTAAGCCTTATCAACTTACAATAATTAGACAATAACACCTAACAATCCAAGTGTCAATCTAATTAATCTAAGTTTTTTGCTTGACAGATAAAACCTGATGACCTACCATTGAATTCATGGAGCGACGCACTACACCCACAACCGCCCCATTCCCTACATTTACTATAAGAAGGAAGAAAGATCATGTACGAATTAGAGTTAGCATTACAGGCCGCGACTACCTTAGATCGCATCAGTGCCGCCGCTTCACGATTTGAGTCTGCAATCTACACAGCAGACGATTGGTTCCAGGCTTACATCGTCCCCGCCAGCAAGAGATATGCGATCGCCGCGCTATTGGCGTTTGTGAGAGGCGCATATTTTACATATATCGCGGGGCAGGAGACGGGTGAATGGTTTCAGGGTTGGTTTGGGCAATATATTTTAGGAGGCTTGCCAGAGTTAGTCGAATCACCACCATTAATGCTTTGCGGGGCCGCTTGCGCGGGGTATCTCATGCCTGCGAAGGAAGTTAAGCAAGTTGTTAAACCAGTTAGGAAGCATAGGAAGGGAAAAATCAAATGAAAACAACAGATCTGCTTCAAATCATTATAGTGCCAGTGATCACAGGTATTTTAATCTGGAATGGATGGAATATTTTTGCAGCGGTTTTGATCGGACTGCTTTCGTCTTTCATCCCCATCACTCCAATGGCTTTGTATAAAGGCTATCGGGCCTTTAGAAAAGAATGGAATGACCCAAAATACAAATAAAACTGATTAACTTTTGCCTATTTCTTAATCATTTAGCCACCGCAACACTTCCCGACACTCCTTCGACTCCAAACACTGATCACTCAGCACAAACCTAAGCCCCAATATTCCCACCCCTGGGAACAACACCAACCAGTGAATGGCGATCGCAACCACAAGAGTTTTTGTGCCACTGCATCGCCATTCTGCTTCTTCAAGTCCACCGCGCACCCCCCGCACAACGGACTTACACCAGCGCTCGATAGCCCATGAGGTATTGTCTAGCCCTCTAGCAAATCGCTCGTTGTCCTGGATGCGTCGGAGGTTAGCACGTTCATTATCTAGATCGGCTTTCCCCTTCAGTTGACGTTGTTGCAAAGTAGCGATCGCCTTCTGTTTCCAGGTGGCGATCGCTTGCTGGCGTTTGGCTACAGCTATAGCTTGGGCTTCGAGGGAGGTTTGGGCGCGTTCAACCTCCCTCAGCTTTTTGTCCAGCGCAATCCAGTCCGCCTTCATTTCGGCAGCAGCCTGGGCATGAACCATGGCAAAATAGTGGCGAAATAGCGCCTCGAACATAGGATCTTCGAGGGCTAATTCGATAGCTTTTTTCCCTTAGCCCACTCCTTTGCCATGGCAATTATTTCGGGTGAATCAAGTTGGCCTTTGATATTGGCAAGGGTTTTTGAATGATAGAAGTCATAGATGGATTCTGGGTTCATCTTGGCAAGAGCATCATCAACGCCATGCATGGCAGCGGTGGCCGATTCTCTCACATTACCCTGAGATTGCTCGGCAACAACTTGATCAATGACGTTGAACAAATCGCCATGCATTTCATCAGGGATAGTGGCGATCGCATCATCCTGTACTGCTAGCCCTGGCATCGGTCGTGCTTTGGCGATCGCGCTCTGAGATGCCGCCCATTCCATAGCCTGCTTTGCCGCTTCATCTAGGGGGATATTTTCGTCAAGCTTGGCAAGGCATTGTTTTAGGAGGGCTGTTTGTGGCTCTTTGGGTTCCTCGTCTAAGGGGAGACTCAGTTTTTGCAGGATTTTGTCAGGTTCGGGGCGACCTTTGAGTAGGGTTTTATAGGTTTGGTGCATTGATTTTAGCCC
>JBOFTL010000332.1:0-5744 GCA_051652045.1 Microcoleus sp.
AAAAGCGATCGTTGAAAATGGAAAAAGGTTTTATTTTATGGTTTACCGGTCTTAGCGGTTCCGGAAAGACAACTATCAGCAACGCACTAGAACCAGAGTTAAAAGCTAGAGGCTGTAAAGTAGAAATATTAGATGGCGATGTCGTCCGAACTCATCTATCAAAAGGCTTGGGATTTAGTAAAGAAGACCGAGATACTAATATTCGCCGGATTGGATTTGTCGCTCACCTGCTGAGCCGCAACGGAGTGGTAGCAATTGCTGCTGCTATCAGCCCCTACCGAGCAATTCGCGACGAAATTAGAGCTATGGAGCCAAATTTTGTGGAAATATATGTCACAGCACCTTTAGCAACCTGCGAAGCGCGAGATGTTAAAGGGCTGTACGCTAAGGCAAGAGCCGGAGAAATTAAAGGCTTTACGGGAATTGACGATCCCTATGAAGAGCCGCTGCAGCCGGAGATTATTTGCGACACAACATCCGAAACCGTCGCCGAAAGCGTGAAAAACATTATTACTAAACTGGAACTGTTGGGTTACATTTGAGTTTAGCGGGATACGAGTTAGGCACATGGTGGTTAAAAGCAATTGGAAAATTAATATTGTCCGAGGTTTAGTCCGAGGTTTAGTCCCAGGTTTAACAGCGTCATCCCTGGTGGGAATTGCAGGTTCAAACCCGAGTTGGGCTCAGTTGCCACCACCACCGCCACCCTTACCCGAATCGGTGCCGCTGCCCGTACCGGCAGCGATACCAGCAGCACCAGCCCCCGCACCGGGAACATCGCCTGTAACGGTACGATCGGAAGTTTATACTTTGGGAGCGGGCGATCGCATTCAAATGGATATTTTTAACGTTCCCGAATACAGCGGCCCCAACGGTCAGCATCAAGTGCAGGCAGACGGTTCCCTGATTTTGCCGTTAATTGGCAATGTTTCGGTGTACGGGATGACTTTGGAACAAGCAGCCGACACCATCAAAGGGCGGTATAACAAATACTTGAAACGCCCTTGGGTTACTCTGAAATTGCTGGCACCGCGGCCGTTGCAAATTGCGATCGCGGGTGAAATTAACCGACCCGGAGCTTATACAATATCCGCAGCAGCAAGTGTGGGAGGAACATCAGAACAAATAGGAACCCAAATGCCAACCATCTCGCGGGCTTTGCGGATGGCGGGAGGGATTACCCAGTCTGCAGACGTGCGACAAATTAAAATCCGCCGCCCCCAACGCAACGCACAGGAACAAATTATTAACATCGATTTGTGGGAATTACTGCAAAACGGTGACTTGCGATCGGACATTACTTTGCGCGACGGCGATACTATATTTATTCCCACTGTAACTAGCCTCAACCGTCAAGAATCACCTACTTTAGCAGTAGCCAATATTGCCGGACAAAGCACTCAACCTATTAATATTGCCGTAGTCGGTGAAGTCAATCGTCCCGGTACTTACACTTTGGCAAGCGACGTTCAAAGTAGGGTACAAAACGATCGACCTAACGATAATTCCGGTTTGTTTGCTGCTAGCAATAATGACACTAGCAGCGGCGAAACAGTTTTGCAACAAACAGTAACTCGGGCAATTAAAATGGCCGGCGGCATTACTCCCCTAGCTGATATCAGACAAATTCAAGTTCGCCGTTTGACGCGGGGCGGTACGGAACAAATTATTAATGTCGATTTGTGGCAACTTTTGCACGGCGGAGATGTCTCCCAAGATTTAGCCCTGCAACAGGGAGATACGGTGATGATTCCCAAAGTTGAAAATATCGACGCAGCCCAAAATCCAGAAGTTGCTAATGCTACTTTTTCACCGGATACCATTAAAGTGAGTGTAGTAGGCGAAGTTGTCAAACCAGGGGCGATCGCCATGCCGCCCAATACGACTTTAAATCAAGCGCTGGTAGCGGCGGGAGGATTTAATAAAGCGCGGGCTGAAATGAGTTCGGTGGATTTAGTTCGCCTGAATCCTAACGGTAGTGTTTCTAAGCTGGCTGTAAAAATTAATTTTTCTGCAACAGCTAACGATGAAAACAATCCGAAATTGCAAAATAATGATGTAATTATGGTCAGGCGATCGGGTAGGGCTGCATTTTCAGATAATGTAGGTGGTGCGATCGCTCCACTAAGTCCGCTGTGGGGAATTCTCAGGGTGTTTGATATTTTTCGGTAATGCGAACAGCAGTTTATACTAAAAAGGGCAGAAAATGAAACCAGGGCAAAATTCTCAACTAGCGCTATTTAACAAAAAGAAAAAAGCAGCAAACCCGCAAAAATTAGCCTCCGTTCTTTATCGAGAAGACGAGTTATTAGGGCGGCAAACACCAGAGCAAGAACAGTTGAATTTTTGGCAAGTATGCCAGCGGCGATCGCTCGTAGTTATCGGAGTTGCCGCCGCCGTCACTACCGGGGTTTTTAGTTGGACTCTGACTCAAAGAAACCAGTACGAAGGTCGCTTTCAATTATTAGTCGAACCTGCTGTCACTCAAAATATCTTACCCAAAATCCCCTCCAGCGCCCTGAAACAGCAACCGACTCCCGCAGCACCAGAAACTCCCACCATTGACTACGAATCGCAAATTCAAATTTTGCAAAGCCCGCAAGTAATGGCTCCAATTATCAAAGAATTGCAGGGTAAATATCAGGAAATTAATTACAACTATCTGTTCAACCAAAAACCAGATAACTTTCCCTTTTCACCGGAGAGCAGGCTGTCAGTTAACCGCTTCAAAAATACCAAAATTATCGAAGTTCGGTATCGCGATTTCGATCCGAAAAAAATTCAGTTTGTCTTGGAAAAAGTAGCGGTGGGATTCCGCAACTACAGCGTGCAAGACACCAGAGGAGAAACAGCAAAAAGTTTGGATTTTGTCAAGTCGCAAATTCCCAACCAGAAAAAGCGCCAACAAGCCCTGCAAACAGAAATTCAAAAATTGCGGCAGCAATATAATTTTATCGACCCGCAAATTCAAACCCAACAGCTAGCGCAGCAAATCAGTCAAATTCAAGCGCAAAGATTGGACGCTCAAACGCAATTGAACCAGCAGAAATTGCTCTATTCCAATCTCAAAAATCAACTGGGATTGAGCCAGCAACAAGCGCTGATGGCCTCCGCATTAAGCCAAGCGCCCCGCTATCAAGGAATGCTGAATCAATTGCAACAATTAGAAGGCCAAATCGCAATTAATTCGGCTACCTATACAGACGCCAGCCCGCAAATGGAACTGATGCGAGAACAGCGCAAAAATTTGTTCCCCTTGCTGAGGAAAGAAGCAGAACAGGTTTTGGGAACGAGTTTAGGTACAGTAAATCCGCAGGTTTTAGCTTTTCAAGATCCGGTGCGGATTAAGTTAATCGAGCAGTTTATCGGTGCTGCTAATTCAATTCAGGTTTTGGGCGTGCGGAATCAAGTTTTAGAACAAGCAGCCCAGCAGTTAGATCGATACTCTAAAGGATTGCCGGTGATTTTGCGGCGTTATTCCGATTTGCAGCGGGAATTGGATTTAACTAACAATATGCTGAAAAGTTTGCTGGCTCAACAGCAAACTTTGCAACTTCAATCTCTCAGTGAAAAAGAGGTAGCTTGGGAAGTAATTGCTAAGCCAGAAATTCCGCGCGCGAGAAATGGAGAATTGGTAGCTGTGGCTCCGATTCTGCCTTTAAATTTGGCTTTGGGAGGAATGGTTGGTTTAGTATTCGGGATGCTAGTAGCGCAGTTGGCAGAACGGTTTAATAATAATAAAGTATTCCAAACTCCCGAAGATGTCAAACATTCGGTGCAGCTACCTTTGTTAGGGGTAATTCCTGCTAGTGAAAAAATCTTGAGATTGCCTCCTGCCGAAACTGCGGCGATAGATGTTCGGATGCCGCAGGTGCCGACGGATGCTTTTCAAGAAGCATTTCGATCGCTCAATGCTAACATTCGCTTGCTGAGTGTCGATAGTCCGATTAATTCTTGCGTAATTAGTTCCTGTCAAGTAGCTGATGGCAAGTCTACTGTAGCAGTAAATTTAGCGCGGGCGGCAGCAGCAATGGGACAGCAAGTGCTGTTAGTAGATGCCGATTTGCGCCGCCCTCAAGTGCATGAAATGCTCGGTTTGCCGAATTGGGAAGGGCTGCACAATGTAATAGCTGAAGATGTGGATGTAGAAGAGGTAATATTGCGATCGCCCCGCGATGAAAACTTGTTCGTACTGACATCAGGTCCGGTTCCTCCCGATCCGACAAAGGTGCTTTCTTCCCGAAAAATGCAGCATTTAATGGCAGCTTTGTCAAATCATTTTGACTTAGTTATTTACGATACAGCACCGCTGTTAGGTTTAGCAGATGCGAATTTATTAGCGACTCACACTGACGGATTGATTCTGGTAGTAGGGCTGCATCAAACAGAAAGGGAAGCTTTGTTGTTGGCTTTGGAAGATTTGAGAATGGCGGGAATTCCGCTGTTGGGAATGGTGGCTAATGGGGATAAGGGCAGCAGGTATTACTATCAGTCTTACGTGCAGCATTACATCGAGGAAAAATCGGTTTAGATGCGAAGCTTTGGCGTACAGATAACATCGGAAACACCCGAATTTATCTGCACCCCAATCCCCAATCGCCAATTCTCGTAGGGGCGAAGCATTCGGGCTAATAGCTTTTAGTGGTGGGTGAGGAGGACGATCGCTATTACGTCATTACTCCCCACTGTTTGCTACAATTATTTAAGTCAGCTCTCAGAACTGTCATGACTCAAGCTACTTCAATAACAACTGAATATCAAATAACTGTAAGTTCTCCAGTATGGCAAAAAGTTGAGCAAATTGCCGGAGAATTTAACTTGTCAGTTTCTGAATTATTGGAACAGATAGGTGAAGGTCAATTGAAAGTTATTGCAGTTCCCAATAATTCAGAAAAATTGAGCTATAAAGATATTGCAAATTATTTCATTTGGTTGGCTTCGCAAAATGATGTAGCGATCGACACCTACAAGCTACAAAAACTGGTATATTACGCTCAAGCTTGGCATTTAGGAATTTATGGCACACCGCTATTTGATGCCGATTTTCAAGCATGGATTCACGGCCCGGTGATTCCCGATTTATTAGAGAATTATCAAAGCCAATTTAGCTGGGAACCGATTTTAGAGAAACTAGAACAACCGAAAGTTTCCGAACAAATCGGGGAATTTTTAGCAGAAGTTGCTGAGGCATATTTTAAATTTGATGATGAAACTCTAGAACGAATGACTTGCAGTGAAATGCCTTGGCTAGAAGCGAGAGGGAATTTACCCAGAGACGAATCTTGTCATGCAATTATTTCTCAAGAGTCGATAAATAAAGCCTACCGAATGGAATTCGGGGCTACACGAACAAAGTCCGCCTTCGCGGACTAAAAATTTCCTTAATTCTTCAGTCCGCGAAGGCGGAATTCGTTTGTGTAGGTGCGGTTTCAACCGCCCTGCCGCACTAATAACACCAAAATCCGGGTTACTTATCCCCACGATAAATTCTTCGCTGTATGAGCCAAAAACTCGGTTTCTGGGATTGGTGCAAGACCTCGGAATTACCCAAGATTACAGTCTTTAACGCGAGATAAAATGCGCCCAAACATTACCATCAGGCCCCGCAACTCGATCGATATAGCTGTAAGGATACAACAGTTTTCTGCCTTCAGTATCGGCGTAACCGGTTAGCGCATCTCCCCAAGGATCTTGTACGATATAACCTTGAGAATTGAAACCGATTACGGTCAGAATGTGACCGG
>JBOFTL010000333.1:0-1486 GCA_051652045.1 Microcoleus sp.
AAGAGTTTCTTTCTTCCATAACGGGTGCGCAGCCTCCGTGGGACGCTCTCAAAGAGGACTGAAGAACTCATTAGTCGTCTTCAGACGACTTTAGCTTTGAGGCAGGGGTTTAAACCCCTGCCGGACTATTTGTTATACGTTAAGTTGACACGAATGGGCATTGCCATGTCCTTATGGGGATTTTTCGATCGACGGGTTTACATCAGAAATTTGCAATCGGTTGTATTTAACTTTTCAGCCCGATCGCAGTTACGATCGTCCACGCATCTACTAACAACAACAATAGCGTAACTCCGAGCAAAATGAAATACATCCAAGGTTGCGACAAAGGACGCACATCTCTCGTATCAATCCCGGTTTTTGCTTCTACCAAACTCACTAATTTTGCAAAGCCAGCTACTCGCATCGGTAACAAATAAGCTTCTCCAGATTGACTTAAAAAATAGTAAACCAAACCGCCTTGACCGGTCGATCGAGGTTTCAAGGCTTTTATCTCATCCCAAGCCAGAAACCAACCTTTGCGGAACAACCGAGGAAACCAATTCGGATATGTTACTTGAATTCCCTCTTCACTAGCAATTACTCTTTCACTAAGCACTCCATACAAGCCCGCAGCACCGACAGCAATTCCCGCCCAAAGTAAGTTAGCAGGCACCGGCGATGCAGTTACTTCCGATAAAAATGGCAGGGGAATTGTTAAAGCTGCGTACAAACTTAAAAGCGTAATTCTAATTAAGGGAGAAAGGCGGAAAGTAGCAGGTTCAAATGCTGTAGTAGAAGATAGAGGAGATTCGATCGAATTGTCTGACATAAGTAAACAGTTGAGAGTTGATAGTTGATAGTCGATCGATTGATAGTTATAGTGCGAGCGTCCCCGCTCGCGATCGATTCGTAGGGGCGGTGCCCCCGTGCCCGCCCTCATAGTTATAGTGCGAGCGTCCTCGCTCGCGATCGATTGATAGTTGATAGTTTTACAATACAAAACCAGCCTTGGCAAATTAGACTCAGGGCTGGTTTTATACAAAACTCATTTGTTAAACAGAAAATTTATCCATCGAGAAATCTCAACAGTTTCTTTTGAGATTTCGCTCCCCGCAGCGGCTGTCAATCTCAATCGACTGCTGTTAGCGCAGGTACGGTAAAAGATTCTGGAGTTTCTCTAGATTTGAGGCGGTTGATATTAGTCGTTCGATCGTTCTCTGCTTCCAGTCTCGCTCTGCTGCTAGAATTCACTACTGAAGCGGAACCTTCGCTAATCTGCAAGCGATCGCAAGGAATTTTATCAGACAAAATTGCACTGGCCATCATGCCGGTATGAATTTCTAGTACGGCTGCTGACATCGCTTCAAACACCAAGCGCTGTCCTGGAAACACCACGCGCTCGAAATACCAATTAGGGATGTTGGCGATTCGAGCAATCTGAATCTGATTGGTGGCATTGACGTAGCAACACACAATCTTGTTGTGGGTGTCTGAAGAAGGAACT
>JBOFTL010000334.1:0-2710 GCA_051652045.1 Microcoleus sp.
ACACTCCCAATCCACAACACCGACAAGCTATTTTAGAAATTCTCAACTCGCGCCCAACTACCGATGCTTACTACCAATTGTATTATCGAAATACAGATTACTACCCGTTGAGATGGTTGCGAGCTTTAGGTTCAAAAGTCGAAATTTTGCTACCTTGGCATTTGCGGCAACAAATGGCAACAGAAATCCAAAATACTTGGAACTTATACCAATAAAAACAGAGAAATTGACGATCGCCGATCGCACTCTTGTGGAAAACAGAACCCTTTCTGTGGAAAACTTCCGTTTTCCTGTGGAAAAGTATAACTTACAGAACTTGCACAGAATCTCTGTAGTGCTTCTTGACTAGATATGTAATACCTTCGATTTTTTGCTTGTCTTTCCCAAAAGCACGGCATTTCTACCCAGATTTCTGATGAGTCATCCTTGAAGAGGGGTTTAATTGGGCCACCTTCTGAAGACAGACTGTTTTTCCGGTGGAGTTTAAATCTCCATCCTCAAAACCTCGCCTTCAACAGTAAACAGTCAACTGTTTACTCCCGATCTTGAACATCGTAGCTAATTCGATCGGACTTGTAAGCAGGCGGCTCAACGTGAATTAAAATCCTTATAGGGCTGAACCGTTCTTCCAAACGAGCTTCAACTTCTTCGGTAATCTGGTGGGCTGTTTCTACATCCGCAGCATCGACGATCAGGTGCATTTCCACAAACACTTGACGCCCTACCGATCCGCGAGACGCGATCGAGTGACAGTTGACAACTCCGGGCACATCCATTGCGATATCGTGAATCACTTCCGGTGCGATCGCCATTTCGTCCACCAACCAAGGCAGATTTTCTGTTAAAACTTTCCAGCCGCTGTGAAATACTAAAATAGCGACGGGAAAAGCCAAAAAAATATCAAGTAATTGCAGTTGAGGTATATTTAAAACCCTGCCCTGCCAAACTCCAATCAACCCGCCGATTACAGTAATTGTCACCCAAACATCGCTCATCGTGTGCTGCGCGTCGGCGACTAAAATAGCACTGCCGAGGCGCTTACCAACCGCCCTTTCGTAAAAAGTAACAAAAATATTGATGCCGAGAACAACTAACAAGATCCACAATTCGTTTGGGGAGATGATGACAGGTTTGCCACCGTTTATTAGCCGTTCCACAGCACCGCTGAGAATTTCAAAACAAGCAATTCCCAGAAATGCAGCGATTCCCAAAGCCCCGATCGCCTCATATTTTTGATGTCCGTAAGGATGATCGCGATCGGGCCTCGGATCTGCAAAATGATTGGTTACTAATCCTAAAATATTATTAGCGCTGTCCGTGACGCTATGCAAGGCATCTGCTAGCAAACTTAAGGAACCTGTCAGATACCCCACCACTGCTTTAATTGCCATCACTAGCAGATTTAGCAATAAAGTAATTATTAAAACTTTGCGGACTTCCAAACGGCGATCGGCAACCATAAAATCTAAAGAAGTTGATAGTTGAGAGTTGATAGTTATAGTGCGAGCGTCCCCGCTCGCGATCGATTGATAGTTGTAGTGCGAGCGTCCCCGCTCGCGATCGATTGATAGTTGTAGTGCGAGCGTCCCCGCTCGCGATCGATAGTTGATAGTTGATAGTTGATAGTTGATAGTTAGTAATTGGTAATTGGTAGTTGGTAATTGTCTCAATCGTACAATCTCCCAATCTCCAGATTGTACAATCTAAAATCTAAAATCTAAAATCTAAAATCTAAAATCTCTCCCTCTTCCCCTCTTCTGTGTCTTCCAATAATTGTTTAATTATTTAGTATAAAGCTTTTAGTGTCGATCGCAGGTTAAATGTTTGGTACACTTTAGCTTGTACCAAGATTTAATCTCATTAATTTTACCTCGCTTCTTGAGACAAATTTTAATTAACCACCCGATCGCAGTCGAATTTAGTTAGGAGGTACTTCTTTTGGGTTAATCTATCTTTTAGCATTAACAACTGTATGTTAAATTTTTTTGCTTATGTCTGTTTCGACCTTAACGCTGAATTTAGTTGAAGGTTCTGTCTCCTTTAGCTTTTCCGAACCAGCAGCCCGTGACTTGCAAAGCGCGATCGCCCTGTTGATGGAAAGCCTGAAAGCAGTTGCGGCTAAACCAACCGGTGGCAAAACAGTTCCCCAGAAACCGATGGAATATCAGTATGCAGGGGAGGTGTTTTTCGAGGTTTTCTGCAATCCAAATATTTGGTCAACTCCCTTTGCTGCGAAAGTGCTGATTACTGTTAGGGACGATCGAATTCGCGTTACTGCTGAAGCCGAACTCAGCCGCTTGCGGGAAGATTTGGGTCAATATCTCGATCGAGTTGCTTGAGAGTTTCAACCTTTTTAGTAAGGTGCGCGCTGCGCACCCAACTTACAAAAAACAGTTCGTAGTAGGGACTTTAGTCCCCACTACAAACTATTTTAGCTAAACAGACGGGAATCCCCACACTATACCGCCTCGGTTAGTGTGGAATGAGAGTCGCGTGAGGCTCCGATTCCACCCGTAAGCAATCTAATAATTGTAGATTTTAGCAGGGGACGGGTGGATGAGGATCCGAACAAACTCTTGATTCAATAAATTGTTAATCAACTTGCAAGATGAGCGTGATAAAATAACACTCAGCTTGCATCGTCAAGATCGAAATGCAATGAAAGTAACGTATCAGTATCGATTCTATCCAGACACCAATCAAAAACAGC
>JBOFTL010000335.1:0-3184 GCA_051652045.1 Microcoleus sp.
GCCATCTCTGCCATAGGTCGAACTCCAATTTGATTTGTATCTCTATTTACCAATAGCAGAGAGCGTCGCACATTTACACAATTCTCTAGAGTTATTTTTGGTAACTAGGAATTTATACGGGTGGGACTTGTGTGCTAAACAGCAGAGGGGGATAGGGGCTAGGGGGAGATTGGGAGAGGGGGAGAATTACCAATTCCCAATGCCCAATCCCCAATGCCCAATCCCCAATGCCCAATCCCCAATGCCCAATGCCCAATTCCCAATTCCCAATTACCAACTGTTCGCTAGCTTTCTCCAGCGTGGTAGGAACTGCGGACGAGAGGACCCGATCGCACTTGTTTAAACCCCATTTCCCGCGCTATTTCCCCCAAACGATCGAATTCGGCAGGAGTCCAGTATTTGCGCACTGGGAGGTGTTCTAGAGATGGTCTTAAATACTGCCCGAGGGTGAGTCTGGCACATCCGGCTTCCCGCAAATCGACCATCGTTTGGATGATTTCGGCTTCTGTTTCTCCATGTCCCAACATCAAGCCGGATTTGGTAGGAATGGTGGGGTCAAATTCCCTGACGGCACGCAGGACATCCAGGGATCGATCGTACTTGGCACCCCGACGCACGGGTCCCTGCAACCCGCGCACTGTCTCGATGTTGTGGTTGTAGCAAACAGGTCGTGCCTCCACCACCGTCCGAATTCGCTGTCTCTGCAACTCCACGAGGGCGTCTTCAGTCGATCGACCCGTTCCACCCCAAAAATCAGGTGTCAGTACCTCAACTTGGGTATCGGGGTTTAAGAGGCGGATTTGGTCGATCGTCCGGGCAAACCAACCCGCACCGCCATCCGGCAAATCGTCCCTCGCAACGGAAGTCAGTACCGCATAGCGCAAACCCAGCAAATTTATCGCTTCCGCCACTTTTTGCGGTTCCTGGGGATCGAGGGGCATCGGAGAATGGCCTTTATCCACTTGACAAAACGCACAAGCGCGGGTGCAAGTCGGTCCCATCAACAAAAAAGTTGCGGTTTTTTGGGCGTAGCATTCGCCCCGATTGGGGCATCGCCCCTCCTCGCAAATCGTATGAATTTGGCGCTGCTTAATAATTTTTTGTACTTGGGAAAGTTCGCTAGCTTTGCCCACCGGGCGGCGCAGCCAATCCGGCATCGCCTCAATTTCCCGGCGCATCCCGGCAGCAATTGCTTCTTTCGCAGGAGGTTGAGGAGTTTGGGACGGCATAAAATTAAGTGCGATCGGGTTAACGCCTCCGATCCTATCCGAAATTCAAGTCAGGGAACTTGTAGCAGTCATGCCAGATCTCGAAATCACGACACCGATCGCGATGAATTCTAATAAAAGTAAACTGACTGAGGATTCTGGGTAAAATTCTGTTAAAGATATACTATCAGAACAGTACGGGAGGTAAGAACTCCGCTCGTTTCAACCAGGGGGTCAGAAACCCAACCCTAAAGGGATGCCGTACAGCCTAGTAATAGGTCGAGGCGGGTAGGACTGCTTGAACCAGTCAAAGCCCCTTTCGGGGCAGAACAAAGTTGCTCCCGTCCGATTTAAAATCGGTCTGACAACACAGTTCGGAATCCACGTTGTTCTAAGCGTGGAGAGTTCAAAGGTTCCGAATCATCACTCATTACTGAAGGAGTCAGTCGTGGCTGGTCAAAAAATATTGGTAATCGATGACAGTAAAGTCATCCGCGTCAGAGTCCGAGAGATGTTACCTCAAGGTAACTTTGAAGTTTTGGAAGCTAAAGATGGCGAAGAGGGACTCAAGCTCATTCGCCAAGCCCGCCCCAATCTGATTATGTTAGATTTCTTGCTGCCTAAAGTCAGCGGTTGGGAAGTTTACCAAAAAGTTCAAGCTAGCGCCGAATTGTCCAAGATTCCCTTGGTGATCATGTCAGGGCGCGAAGAAGAGGTGATGGAAAAAATTCCCAAACCTTTTGAGAAACATTTTTTTGCTTTTATCGCCAAACCCTTTGAGAAAAAGCAACTCACTGAGGCGATCAAGTCGGCGATGGTATTGGCGAAAAAGAAACCCGTACCGGAATCTGCTGCGCCTGCGGCTGCACCGGCCGCTGGAGGCGGTGGTGCTGCTGAAATTCAGGCCCTCAACCAAAAAATCGCCAAAATGCAAGCTGAAATTGATGCACTCAAAAAGCAAATGACTCAGGTGATTACTATCATCAAACAAAAATTGAAGTGATGCTGCTTTTGAATGTTCCTCACAGCAGGCACGAGAAAAAATCCGTAGCGGAAAACTTTCTCGCTGGACTGAAATTTGTTTGCCTGGATCGGCAATTCTTTGGGGACTCGACGATCGCGATCGACCTGCATTGGTTTTTTGGCAGCAATTGTTCTTACCCTAGTTTCTCGCCACCAGTGAGAATATTAATTAAAAGTAAAAATTTTCGCAAAGGAGGCAACTAATTCTTAATCTTTAGTTTAGCTTTTTTAAAGGCTGCTTGTCAAACACTCAATTGCCCAGTCCTCGGTTTCTATTTTTTTGTTAAGTAAGTCCACCTAATTAAACGTAAGATCCCGATCGCTAGAGAGCTTGCTGTCTCGGGGCTATTCCTTCTTCCTTCTTCCTTCTTCCTTCTTCCTTCTTCCTTCTTCTTAATGACTAACGACTATTGCGACTTTTTACCTCAATTGCGTGCCTCAACCGAGCAATTATTGGAAAGATTAGACTGCTTCGATCGAGCGCGGGTGTTGGCGATTGGAGATTTGACCTTGGACGAGTTTGTTACCGGACAAGTGGAACGAATTTCTCGCGAAGCACCGGTGCTGATTTTGCGCTACGAAAATACCCGGCAAGTGCCTGGTGGCGGCGCAAATGCTGTCTACAATTTAGCCAAACTCGGGGGTAAGGTAAAAGTAGCTGGTTTGGTAGGAAAAGACGACCAAGGGAAGGCTTTGTGCGGTATTTTTGAGGCGGCGGGAATTGATACGAGTGGAATTTTAATCGATTCGCAGCGCCCGACTGTAACTAAAACTCGGATTTCCGGCCACGCGAGACAGTCGGTGACGCAGCAAATTGTTAGAGTCGATCGTAAGTCGGAAGAGTTGCCGGATGTGGATTTGCAGTTGCAATTAGCGCGCTATATCCGGCAGCAAATACCGACAGTTGATGCGGTGGTGTGTTCTGACTACGGCGATGGAGTTTTGACTAAAAT
>JBOFTL010000336.1:0-3548 GCA_051652045.1 Microcoleus sp.
AAAAAGAGTAGATTCAGTAATATGGCTGGCGATTTTTCTTTTAACTCTAAAGTACGCTTCGATAAAAATAGCTTGGAAAATGCAGCACTCCGCCGCAGTCGATCGCTCCAAGCTCTGATTTTGCTAATGCTTGCAACAGCCTTATTGACGCTGCCGATATTTCGCTTGGCGGAATTGCAACTGATACAGGGAGCATACAACCGCCAGCGGGCGGAAAGCAACCGAATTCGCCCAGTTTCAGTTGCGGCAAACCGCGGTCAAATTTTAGATCGCAATGGCAAGATTTTTGCAGCAAGCCGCGTATCTCGATCGATATATCTGTGGCCGAAAGAGCGATCGGTCAAACAGTGGGAAGAGACAGCCTCTAAACTCAGTCCGATATTGAAAATGCCTGCAGATGAAATTGTTAAAAAAATCAGTCAAGCTGGCTATCGATCGGCCTTACCAATCAGAATTAGCAAAGATATTGATGCTGCTACATTTGTTGCTTTGGGAGAACAAATTAACAGTTTGCATGGAGTAGAAATTCGCCCGGAATCGAACCGCGATTATCCGCACCAGCAATTAGCAGCTCACCTTTTGGGATATGTCGGCGAAGCTAATTTAGATGAATTGAAAGCTAATCCTGAATACCCAATGGGAATGATCACAGGTCAAATGGGAGTTGAAAAATTAGCTAATAGCACTTTAGAGGGTGTTTGGGGAAACCGCTTGATCGAGGTCAATGCTAAGGGCGAAGAAATCCAAGATTTGGGTGTCAAAGATCCCGTTCCCGGCAAGTCGGTGCAGCTAACTTTAGATTTAGATATGCAAAAAACAGCGGAAAAAGCTTTGGGCGATCGCCTGGGGGCCGTTGTGGCGATCGATGTCAAAACTGGCGGTCTTTTAACACTAGCAAGCTGGCCGACATTCGATCCGAATATTTTTACCCGCAAGGTGACTCAAAAAGAATGGGAACGCTTGCAAGGGCCTACCAAACCATTTTTAAATCGGGCAGTTCAAGGCTATCCAGTCGGCAGCACTTTTAAAATTGTAACTTCTGTAGCGGGGATGGAGTCGGGCAAGTTTACTCCTGATTCGACTTTGGGTACTGCTTCTTCAATTACGATCGGCGGAATTTCTTTTCACGAACACAGCGGCGGTTACGGCGTCATCGGTTTTCGAGATGCTTTGGCCTACAGCAGCAACACGTTTTTCTATCAAGTAGGCATGGAAGCTGGACCGGAACAAATGTCGAAGTCGGCTAAAGAAATGGGTATTGGCGGTAGTATTAATTTAGATCTTTTGGGGTTAGAAGCCGCCAATCACGGTCAAGTTCCGACGCCAGCAATGAAAAAGAAAATGTACGGAGAAGATTGGTACGTCGGCGATACAGTAACGATGTCGATCGGGCAGGGTTTGGTACTTTGCACTCCCCTAGAATTGGCGGTGATGATATCAACTGTTGCTAACGGTGGCTGGCGGGTACAGCCGCATTTATTGGCTTCTCAAACCAATACACCTATTACCCAAAAAATTAAAACAAGCATTAAACCGGAGACTTTGAAAGTAGTTCGCCAAGGATTAATTGATGTGGTACAAAAAGGTACTGGCCGGCGGATGAATGACGGTACGATTCCTTTGAGCGGTGGCAAAACTGGAACGGTGGAAATGCCCGGTCATGCTGACAATTCTATGTATGTGGGTTTTGCTCCCGCTGACAAGCCAGAAGTGGCGATCGCGGTAATTGTTGAAGGTGGCGGATTTGGTTCTGTATCGGCCGCACCTATCGCTCAAGAGGTATTCAGAACTTATTTCCAAAAGCAGGGTTTCAAACCTACGAAAAAGCCTGAATAATCAATTAACAATTGACAGTTGACAATTGTCAATTATCAACTGTCAATTGTTAATTGTTAGTTGTCATTGGATGTCGCCCGATCGTAATTGAGCGCGCAATTGCTCTAATTCTTGTTCGGCACGATCGGCCCTTTGTCTTTCTTGTTCTGCCCTTTGTCTTTCTTGTTCGGCTATTTGCTGTTGTTGCTCGGCTCTTTCGTGTCCTGCTAACAGCAAATTACCTTCACTATCCCACCAACGCAGCCAAGGTAAATCTGCATTTTGATACATTCCTTGCCAAATTCCCAATTCCACTCCTAAAGGTTCAATGGGATAATGACCGCGATCGTTTACAGTCATTAATTGATACCTATTTTCTATGAAATGATACACTTCAACACTCGCCTTACGTACTTCGTAAATTCCGTAAAACGCCGGACGGATCGCATTTTCATAAACCCAGAATTTTCCCGGCTTAGTTTCCTGTTGGCCCGATCGCAACAAAGGCGTTCTATCTCGTTCTTCGGCACCGTTTCCCGATACAAATTCTAACACGATTAACGGCGCTACAAACTCCTGCCACATCACGTAAGAACGGCGCAATTGACCGTTAAGTGTGGGCGGGACATTGGGAACGTAAAACCAGTCTGGTGATTCTGCACCCTTTTCTAGCGGATCTGCCAATCGCCAATAAATACCGCTGTCTTGACCGATACAATAGTCACCATCTGGATGAATATTTTGGAGGACTGGAGTAATAGAATCGGTTAACAAAATGCTTTGGGGATGTTCTTGAAAGTTTTTCACAAATGTGCCGTCAGATTCTGGTAATTGAGTGTGGTCCGGCCAGCCTGCGGGGTTGTTTTCGACATCGAGAGAGAATTTCATAATTTTGTTTGGGTGGGAGGCATTTTTGAGCGAGAGCTTTTTTTGATTATAGGCGATCGATTTTCAAGTCTCGCACAAATCGGAATCGGGAGACAGACTTAGCTTTCTTTAAAGAAGTTGGCGATCGAGGTGTAGCGCGATCGACCGGAATATGTCATAATCAAAGTTTGTGAACTTGATTAATAATTGATTTTTGTTTTTAAATGTCGGTATATGAAGCCTAAAATTACCAGTACCCAGGCGTGGCAACAAGCTGAACTGCTGATGCAGCCAGCCCTGATACGAGTGCTCGATAACATCCGCAAACAACTAGATGAGTCTATCTGGAACGGTACTTATCAAGAAATACAAACCCCTTTTCCTGGTTATCAATTGATTCTGGAGCATGGAGATAAGAAAATATATGTCGATATTTGGGAACTGTGCTATCAAGTCTGTTTTGCCAATTACAATCCGACACATCACGCTCTGCAAAGCCGGGAAGTGGAAATTGACACGAGTTTGATTGAGGAGGATACTGGTGATGTAGATTGGAATCGTTTAGATGCTAAAGCTAGCGAATTGATTCAGAAAATATTTGATAGTTTGCCTCAATAGTTAGTTAACAATTGACAGTTGACAGTTGACAGTTGATAGTTAACAATTGACAGTTGACAGTTGACAGTTAAAGCAGATTGGAGGTCGATCGAATACACCCGCCTCTCGAACAATTTCTGTAGGGACACGGCACTGCCCATTCGTGTCAACTTAACGTATAACAAATAGTCCGGCAGGGGTTTAAACCCCTGCCTCAAAGCTAAAGTCGTCTGAAGACGACTAATGAGTTCTTCAGTCCTCTTTGAGAG
>JBOFTL010000337.1:0-4517 GCA_051652045.1 Microcoleus sp.
CTTTGTTCCGCTTTGATGCGGTGTATTACAGTTTGTTCAAGTGCAATTTGCGCCGGATTCAGGATTACCCAAATTTGTCCGGTTATTTGCGCGATTTATACCAACTTCCGGGTGTTGCGGCTACTTGCGATTTGGATGCAGTGAAACGGGATTATTACGGTAATTTGTTTCCTCTCAATCCCGGCGGTATTGTTCCGGCAGGCCCGGATTTAACAAGTTTTTTGATACCGCACGATCGAGCTAAATAGAAGGCAGAAGGCAGAAGGCAGAAGGCAGAAAGAAGGAGGAAAGAGGAAGGAGGAAGAAGGAAAGAAGAAGAAGGCAGAAGGCAGAAGGCAGAAGGCAGAAAGAAGGAGGAAAGAGGAAGGAGGAAGAAGGAAAGAAGAGGAAGGAAAGAAGAAGAAGGAAGGAGGAAGAAGGAAAGAAGAAGAAGGCAGAAGGCAGAAGGCAGAAAGAAGGAGGAAAGAGGAAGGAGGAAGAAGGAAAGAAGAGGAAGGAAAGAGGAAGAAGGAAAGAGGAAGAAGGAAAGAGGAAGAGGGAAGTTGGCTGTTGTCTTGAAGCCAGAAGGTAAGTTAACTTTACGAAAAAACAATTACTTTGAGAGATTGGGTTCACTTACATCAGGAAAGCTAGCAAAATTACGCCTTACCCAATCCATACCCACTTCATTGTTGAGTTTGACTTTTTGAGGCGAATCTGGATAAATTTTTCCTAAAATATCTGCATCTTGATCTACTACAACCTTCCCAAAATTCAGATAAGTTTTCCCCAAAAAATTAAATGCAGGATTCGAGGCTTTGCCAAAAAGTAAAATGTAAGTTCGTGTCCGATTCTCTGCTTCCGGTACAAAGATGTGACACTGCGCTGCTTTACCCAAAGGCATTTCTCCATGAAAAATTACCAGAGATGGAAAATGATTTTCTAAATGCGCTTTAATGGTAGCAGGCAGCAGAAATAAATCCGGTTTTCTCAGCTTTTCTGTCAAACTGTAGGGGGCTGTGGGCATATCGTAAAACGCATGGGATTGATGTCCGTCATCTATAAATTGATGAAATTGCACCTCGGTAATCCGAAATAAGTCGCGGTGAGTGCCGTTTTGATGGTTGTAGTCGTGCATATTCAGTAGCATCGTAAGTAAATCTGTCTCGATACTTCTGTCTGCGGTATGCCCGATAAAGTCGTAATTATTAGCAATTTCATTCAATACGGTGGGAATGGGGATTTTGGGTTCGTACTGCCCGTAGGACCAGATAAAATCTCCTTGAATAGTTAACTCTAAAGGTTCTAATAGAGGTAATGTTTTCTTGTTCGATCCGGGCAAAATAGTGCAGCCAGATTTATCAAATTTCAGCGCGTGAAACGGACAGACAACACTGCTACTACCATCGGTTTCGGCTTCGCACCATCCTTCTGATAGCATTGCCCCCATGTGCGGGCAGGCATTGGGTAAGGCGCGGACATCTCCTGCCGCATCTTTCCACATTACGAGATCGTTACCGTACAAGGAAAATTTTTGAGGTTTATCTACTGCCAGCATCGACTTGTGCGCTAACAACCAAGGCGCACCGGGAAGCATCGACTGCATAAAGTTCTCCGTTAGATATAAAATTTATGACTTACGCACCGACTCTATTTGTAGGGTGCGCAGTGCGCACCTTACTACTACAGATCTTGTAAAAATTGATTTTTTGCGTAAGTCCTGAAATTGTGAAAGATTTGTCGCATCTCTAAAATATGACAGAACATTCGCGTTTGTCAAGAAATCTTCGCCGCCAACCCAAACAGCAGCGAGGTAAGGAAAGAGTCGCAAAAATTCTGGATGCGGCGGCGGCGGTATTTGACGAAGTGGGCTACGAAGCGGCTACTACGCACCAGATTGCCGCCAAAGCTGGGACGGCGATCGGCTCTTTGTATCAGTTTTTTCCCGATAAAGCTGCTATTTTTAATGCTATGGAGTTGCGCCACGTCGATCGAGTGAAAGCGATGTGGGCGCAGACAAACACGCCGGAAATCATCCAGTTACCGCTGCGCCAAACGATCCACGCCCTCGTCACTGCGGTGGCAGAAATATTCGAGCAACCCGTATCGCGGGTGGTTTTCGTGCAGTTTTTTTTGGCACGCGATATTTTTCAGTCGATCGATGAAAGCATGACTCAGGAAGCTATAGACTTTACTGCGAGCATATTTCAGCAGAAAAATCCCACCCTCAGCAAAGCCCAATGCAGCCTGCTAGCAGAGGTTTGCGTGCACAGCAGTAATGCTGTCATTCTCTCGGCACTGCGAAATCCCGATCGCGAGTACCGCCAGCAATTGATGCAGCAGATTGAGGATTTGTTGGTGTCGTATTTAGAACCGTATATCAGCGACGAACGATCGCCCGATGTAATGAAAGTAATGAAATGCCTTCACTGTCGATCGGAAAAATTGTCTAAAAACGGTTATCGCAGGGGCAAACAATGCTATCTGTGCAAGGAATGCGGCAAACAGTTTGTCAAATGATTTTAGATTTTAGATTTTAGATTTTAGATTGTTGGATTGAGGAATTGTTGGATTATTGGATTGTTGGATTGTTGGATTGTTGGATTGTTCGATCGAGAGATTGAGAGATTTGGAGATTGGAAGAATGCCTAATGCCCAATGCCCAATGCCCATATTTAATTTACCTTAACAGGCGAAACACTTACATTAGGATTTCTCACTCTTCTTAAAAGTTCTTGCCTTGCCTGTTCGGGATTTTGCCCTCTCGGCACTTGATATAACAACCTGCAAGAACCATCTTGAGGATTGGCAGCACAAATAATCGGTTGTCCAGTGCGGGATGCACCTGACATGACAATATTATCCCAGTTTCCTTGCTGGGAATTATTGAGAATTCCCGAGACTCGCGTGCATCGAGTAATTGCATCCTCTCCGGATTCATTAAAATAGTTATCAGCCACCCATAAAATAACAGGAATATTTTTGCCTTGTTGGGCGGCAATGGTAGCTGGAAATCCACCAGCAGCACCGCAGAAAAAAGCAGCCGTTTGAGCAAAACCCGGACTGCTTGCTAAAATAGGCGCGATCGCAGCGATCGAACCTACAAGAATTGATGTTAAACACAGAGATTTCATGAGCAGCGACAGGCATTGCGAGTTGAGCATACTCATACTCTAAAAACCCAGGACAGTCCGATGCCGGGAAGATTAGGGATTTAGGCAAAAAAATAAAATCCTAGGTGATACCAAATCCGGGGAAGGGAACCCCTGTGCCGAATTTCTTCATAGGGTGCGCAGTGCGCACCTTACAGGGCACATACTCTATACGTAGGGCTTGCACTGCGCACCTTACCACTATAAGTAGTGTTTTTAACCATTTTTTGCGTAAGTTCTGCCAACAACAAACCGAGTTTTTCGGTCTTGCTTTGCCCGTTTTAGTCGCACCCCTCAACTCGAACCTGTGCTACCATCAGTGGAAATATTCTTTTTAACAATCAACAATGGGCAATGTTCTGGTGCTGAACGCCTCTTACGAACCCCTCAACATCACCAGTTGGCGGAGGGCTGTAGTTTTGTTGCTGAAAGGGAAAGCAGAACAGGTAGAACACAATGGGAAATTTATTTCGCCAAACTTCCCGCTACCGACTGTAATCCGATTGCGACATTACGTCCGAGTTCCCTATAAGGATATTCCACTTACCCGCCGGAATATCTTGCACCGGGACGCGCACTCTTGTCAATACTGCGGTTACATGGGAGATGATTTAACTCTCGATCACGTAACTCCCCGATCGCGCGGCGGAGGGGACAGTTGGGAAAACCTCGTCACTGCTTGCGTGCGCTGCAATGTCAAAAAAGGCAGCCGAACGCCGAAAGAAGCGGGAATGCTGCTGAGGTATCCGCCTCGGAAACCGTACAGCGGTCTTTATTTTGAAGTCACTAAACACGTTAAAAGCGGTATGCACCAAGAATGGCAAAAATATGTAATAGGCCTTTAAAACCCCTGTCAGCGCAAGCACGGGGGTTTTTTTGTAGGCGCGTTTGCTTGTCGGGGCTGTACCTCCGCGCCTCCCCTGAGTATTGAATTTCAAGATATGGTTATATTTCCGAGAGGAAAAGTGTAGGGTGTATCACCACGACCTATGCACAGGGTGCTTTCTGCCTGTTTTCTGTGTCGGTATCTTGCAGCAGGATTTTTGAGTCCTCACCGATTTTTTTGCCTGAATTCAGTAACAAATTTGGCAACCAGAAAAATTACTTTTAGCTAAACAGACGGGAATCCCCACACTATACCACCTCGGTTAGTGTGGGATGAGAGTCGCGTGAGACTGTGATTCCACCTGTATGCAATCTAATAATCGTAGATTTTAGCAGGGGACTGGTGGATGAGGATCCGAACCAACTCTTGATTCAATAAATTGTTAATCAACTTGCAAGATGAGCGTGATAAAATAACACTCAGCTTGCATCGTCAAGATCGAAATGCAATGAAAGTAACGTATCAGTATCGATTCTATCCAGACACCAATCAAAAACAGC
>JBOFTL010000338.1:0-4478 GCA_051652045.1 Microcoleus sp.
CTTCCTTCGACTTATTAATCTTGGCGGGGACAGCGCTGTTCCAAACAAGCCTGTAGCATTTTACGATCGAACAGAACCGGGAGAAAGTGAATGCTGTTAATTTCTTTGAAGTAAAACAAAATTGGCACTGCCGGCCAAAAGATCCGCCAATTCTGCCATTCGCGGTAGGGAAAGCGACGGATTAAGTTTTGCGATCGATAAATGTCTAAAGCTGTGTCGGTGAATTGCAACCGGATGGTAGCGGCTTGGTACATCAGAAACAAGCCAAACAGCGCGATCGGCAAACTAACCCACTTTTGCACCAGCAGCAAGGGTACGGCGCTAAGTACCAGTACCAGGGGAATCGCGTAACTCGGAGCAAGTTCGATCGTATTCGTAGGTGTAGTTGAAGAGGCTGTTGTATTCACGGCTTTAATTAAGTTGAGAGTTGAGAGTTGAGAGTTGAGAGTTGACAGCGGATGGGAACTCGATCGCGCTTATTGTTAGCTGAGTTGAGATCCCCCTAAATCCACACCACTTGCTCGACTTGGGGAGGCCCGGCAGTTGACGCCACTTGACGCCACTTGACGCCACTTGCGACCCTTGGGGGGACCCCAAGACCGCAGTGGCTCCTTCATTTGGGGGGACCCCAAGACCGCAGTGGCCACTGCGATCTTGGGGGGACCCCAAGATCGCAGTGGCTCCCCTTACAAAGGGGGACTTTGAGTGCTTTCAGTCCCCGCCTGCTTAAAATTCCTCTTAAAAAGAGGGACTTGGAGTGCCTCCGGTCCCCTCTTCTTAAGGGGGGCTAGGGGGGATCTAGATCTAGATATATTTTACCGTTTGCCAGCTTAAAGGTTTTGGAGCACGCTGCTGCCCGTCCCTTGAAACATCAGCCAAGTCAGAACAAAGTTAAAGATAAAAATAGCCAGCAACGCCGTCACCACTGCTGTTGTGGTCGATTGACCGACGCCTTTTGCCCCGCCGGTGGTAGTCAGGCCCCAGCTAGTCCCGATCGTCGCAATTAAAGCCCCGAAGACAAAAGCTTTAATTGCCGCACTGCAAATATCCCACAGACTCAGGAAATTGCGGACGGATTCTAAAAACACGGTTTGAGAGACGCCGTACATCACCGTAGCAATCAGCAATCCGCCGGCGATGCCCGTAACCAAGGATAAGATGGTGAGAATTGGCAGCATCAGACAGCAAGCTATCACGCGAGGAATCACCAAATAGTCGATCGGATCGGTCCTCAACATTAACAAAGCATCTATCTGTTCCGTTACCTGCATCGTTCCGATTTCTGCAGCAAAAGCCGAACCTACCCGTCCCGCTACGATTACCGCTGTCAAAACCGGACCGAGTTCGCGAGTGAGAGACAAAGCCAAAACGCCACCTACGACATTCCCCGCGCCCAGGGTGATAAACTCCCTCGCGACTTGAACGGTAAATACCATGCCGACAAAACCCGCAGTCAGCAAAGCAATCAGCAGGGATTCCGGGCCGACTGCTGCCATTTGGTCGAGGGTGTTGCGGCGGTGAATTTTGCGCGTAAACAAATGCAACATTACTTGGCCGCCCAATAATATTGCTGCGAACAAGCGCTGACTCCACAAACTTAAGCTCGATGGTGTAGTGGTACTCAAGGAGATTGCTTTACAGTAACTGCATAAAATGAGATATATCTACAAATCTTAAACAAGATTGTTGAAATAACATTTAAGATTTCTGACAGATTCGATCGCACGGGACGATCGGTGCCTATGGTGGAAAAAGATAAGTCTTGCAGACTTGTACGACCTTCGGCAGTTTAAGTGAGTTTACCGACGTTTTATGAGCATTTTTCCCAATTTTCTGCGCTCTATACTGCTGACCAGCCTGTTGAGCTTTGTTGCTCCCTTATTGTTAATCGGTGTGGGATTGACTGGCTGTTTCCTGATCGGCTTGTTGCCGGTTCTCCAAGGCATTGGTCATTCTGGAGAATACCAGATTTTGCAGTTCTTAGCTACTTTCGGCAGTGGCTGTCCCCTCCAGGGATTTTTCGCGATCGGCACGACTTTTGCTTTGGTGGGTGCTTTGTTTGATGTCTATGCTTCTTGTCATTCCTCGCGGTGGAGTTGACAGTGGTTCTAGTTCGGCTTTGAGATTTTAGATTGCTAATTATCGGTGCTATCTAAAATCTCAAATTGTTTGAGTTCGGTTCGATCGGATAACCGTACCCGATGCAATTTAGCAGGCACGATCGCCCTTGTTCGGTAATGCGATCGCCCCTGTTACAGAAAACCGCATCCCCAGTTTCTGGATCTTGGATACATTAAAGACAGGTTGAATAGAGTTTGATTCAACCTCAAGTAATTCAAGAGAATCGAGGTATTAGTTATGGCACTTATTCGTTGGGAACCTTTCCGGGAGATGGACTCTTTGCAGCGGGAAATGAATCGGTTGTTTGATAGCTTAACGCCTGCTGCCGATCGCGCTTCAAATGGTGTGGCTTTTGTACCGGCCGCCGAGATGGAAGAAACTGGTGATGCCATCCATCTCAAGTTAGAAATTCCCGGTATGGAAGCGAAGGATTTGGACGTACAAGTGACTGCAGAAGCTGTAGCGATTAGTGGCGAACGCCGATCGGAAACTAAGATTGAAGAAAAAGGCATGACTCGTTCTGAGTTCCGCTACGGTTCGTTCCGCCGCGTGATTCCACTCCCCTCGCGCGTTCAAAATGACAGCGTGCAAGCTGATTACAAAAATGGAGTTTTGCACTTGAATTTACCCAAAGCTGAAGCGGAAAAGAACCGCGTGGTGAAAGTGCAAATTGGCGAGTAATTAATTGTTTTGCAGTTTAGTTAGTTAGTTAATGAGTAGGGGGCGCGATGCGCCCCCTATTCATATCAAATTCGGGGAGAATCATTCTGTAATATGTCGATCGATACGTTATATTAAATCGTGTCCGATCGAACAATCTCAAATTTAACTGACAGGCGGGAAGTCCCGCGCTCTATCCGCTTCGGATGAGCGTCGAGATGAAAGCCGCGTGAGGTGAGGAGTCCCATCCGCCCACAAGCTAGTAGGCGTAAGACATAGAGAGATGGGTGGATGGGCGACGAGACGAGCAAACTCCTTGCATTTTCTGTGTAGATCGGCGATAATATTATCAGTAACCTTTGTTAGCGATAATGTATCAGGCTTACAAGTTCCGACTAGATCCGACAGCCGAACAGCAGCAGTATTTTGCTGGGGCATTCGGCTGTTCGCGTTGGTTCTGGAATTACAGCCTAAATCTGAGTCAGGAAACCTACAAGGCTACTGGTAAGGGGCTAAGTCGAGGTGCGATTCAAGGTCTGTTGCCTCAGCTAAAGAGAGAATATCCTTGGCTAAAAAAAGGTGCTTACTCGCAGTCTTTGCAGGTCGTAGCTTTAAACCTGTCTGTTGCATATCAGAATTTCTTTGAGAAAAAAGCGGGTTTTCCTAGCTTCAAATCAAAGCATGGACGGCAATCGGTCAGCTATCCTCAGAATGTCAAGGTTGGTGAAAAGTCTATAAAGTTGCCGATTATTGGTGAAGTGAATTGCAAAATTCATCGCACTTTTGATGGCACAGTGAAGACTGTTACCGTATCCAAAAACCCAGATGGGAAGTATTTTGCTTCTATCTTGGTTGATGATGGCATCAAGAGTACAGATGCGACTACAGAAGGCAAAGCAATTGGTTTAGATGTAGGCTTGATTGATTTTTGTGTAACTAGTGATGGCAATAAGTATAAAAACCCTCGACATCTCAAGAAGCACCGTAAAAATCTCAAGCGAAAACAGCAAAAACTTAGTCGCAAACAGAAGGGAAGTAGCACCCGAAGTAAAGCTAGAAAATTAGTGGCTAAAGTCCACTCTAAAATCAAACGTGTTCGCGAAGATTTTCTACACAAACTATCCCGCAAGATAGTAGACGAAAACCAAGTTATTGCAGTAGAAAATCTCAATGTCAAAGGCATGGTACGCAACCACTGTCTTGCCTTAGCTATCTTCGATGCTGGGTGGGGGATGTTCGGAACAATGCTCAAGTACAAAGCAGAAAAGGATGGGAAAACCTATATTGAGGTTGACCGATTTTTTCCTAGCTCTAAAACTTGTAATAGTTGCTTGCATAAAATATCTGAGATGCCTTTGGATGTTCGTCATTGGGATTGTCCTAAATGTCAATCTCGAAACGATCGCGACGTAAACGCAGCAAAAAATATCAGAGATGAAGCCTTGCGGTTTTTGGCATTAGGAACTAGTGCTGCTGCCAGTGGAGGGAATGTAAGTCGTGGCGGTAAGATTTCGGTCTTGTCGGACGCTGTTCCCCTTGAATCTGGAAGCCCGCTCTCTACCCGATAGGGTGAGAGTCGGGTAGTTCACAATCTCCCCATCTTCTCTGTTCCCTCTTCCTTCTTCCCTCTTCCTTCTTCCTTCTTCCCTCTTCCTTCTTCCTTCTTCCTTCTTCCCTCTTCCTTCTTCCTAAAATCC
>JBOFTL010000339.1:0-5265 GCA_051652045.1 Microcoleus sp.
ACGCGAAAGCAGCCTCGCTATCCATCCCCACCGTGTAGACGGATGGGGAGTTCCGCGAAATTCGTTAATTTTTTGCTTCTTGTTGGGCTGTTTCACTATTTTGGCGGTAAAGTGCGGCGCGGTTAACAGCGGTTGCATAACGGGGATGTGTAGCAGGTACTGCAGCCATCAAATCCGCAGCTTGCTGCCACTTAGCAGCTACTAGCAACCAATCTTCGCGCGATCGAGCTGTTTTACCGCTGCTGACAGCTTGTTCGGCCAGCCGCACGGCTGGTGCAAAAGAGTCAAAATTTGACCCAGCAGTCTGCTGGGAAATTTTCTGTAGGGATGCGACTTGCTGCGGGCTGGGAGTCTCCACTGCTTGAGTTGTTCCTGGTGCGAGATTCGGTACTGAGGAATTGACGCCCTTGTAGATGGCCGCTGCGGCTGCAAGCATCAGAACGCTGAAGGTGACTCCGCCGACGATCCCTCGCTGAAATTGGCGTTGTTCTCGGATCGGGCGAGGGGGGGCGGTTCTCGGTAAAACTAGCTTACCAGATCGACTTTGGCGGTCTTTTTGGGCGATCGCCAAACGCTTGAAAATATTGGGCTTTCTCAGTTTAATTTCTTGGGACCACAGCAGTTGATTTTCCGGGTCCCGGCTAATTTCTTCCAGCCATAACAGTTGATGTTCTCTAACCAGGCGACTGTTGATGTTGACTCGGCGAATGTTGCGGGGCGAAATTCCTTCCAAAATCTGCCGGAGGCGATCGACCAAGCTAGATTGTTCTAGCAGTTCGGCTGTTGCAGCTTCGCACAGCAGTTGCAGCACTCCACCGGCAAATACGGCTCTGGTTCTGACACCCACCTGTGCCAGTTTGTCGTTGAGGACTTGAACGATCGCTGCAATAGAACCCTCGCGAGCTTGTCGGTTAATGTCATCTATTGGATTTGCCATAGGAGTATCTGGAAGCTTCGCAAGCTGTTAATTGTTAATTTTATTTTTTAATGCTGGGAGCTGATTTTAACCTATACGCAATACTACTGACATTTCCAGGTTAAAATGAGCAAATGCAAATCTAGCAAGTGCAAATCTGACATTAAATTATCACGGCATCTCGCAGGTCAACAGGAAATAAACTATGGGTAAAGTAATTAGCGGTCAAATTTTTGTTGTAGATGACAATATCGATACAGATCAAATTATCCCGGCAGAATACCTGACTTTGGTTCCCTCAAAGCCTGACGAGTACGAGAAACTGGGCAGTTATGCGATGATTGGGTTGCCCGATCGCTACGGCAAATTCATTGCTTCGGGTGAAATGAAAACCCGCTATCCGATTATTATTGCGGGCGAAAATTTTGGCTGCGGTTCTTCCCGCGAGCACGCGCCGATCGCCCTTGGGGCTGCTGGTGTTGAGGCTGTTGTAGCACTGTCTTACGCCCGGATCTTTTTCCGCAATTGTTCGGCTACCGGGGAATTGTACCCGATCGAATCGATCGAAAGGCTGTGCGATTTGTTTGCGACAGGTCAAGAAGTGACGCTGGATTTGGCAGCAAATCGCTTGGTCAATCACACGCTCGATCGCACTTGGGAATTCAAATCTTTGGGAGATGTCGGCCCGGTGATCGATGCGGGCGGACTGTTTGCTTACGCCCGCCAAACGGGAATGATTGCAGCCCGCTAGCAAGGTCGATCGCGTGAGTGCGTCGAGAATAGTCCTGGACGCACGAGTGGTGAGAAACCGGGTTGATTTGTAAATTTTTCGTCGATCGTCTGTTCGATCGGCCAAAAACCGGGTTTTTGCAGAAATAAGGCATTAAAAGCTTCAATTTCGGGAAAAACCCGGTTTTTTTCAGCTTGTGGAACGCGCAGCTTACTATATATAGTACACAATACTATAAGTGTCCCGTCAAACTGCTGCTTGAGCCAAAAGCGGATCTAACTTTCCTTCAGCATCAAGCTGGTGGATATCATCGCAGCCGCCGACGTGCTGGTTGTTGATAAAAATTTGGGGTACGGTGCGCCTGCCGTTAGCGCGATCGGCCATTTGATTTCTGGCGGCCCCATCGCCGTCAATTTTGTACTCAGTATAATTTACGCCCTTCCACCACAGCAGTAATTTGGCTCGAATGCAGTAGGGGCAGGTTTGCCAAGTGTAGATTTCCACATTGGCTTTGACTCGATCGGGCGATCGGCCGAGGATGGGATTGAGAAAATCAAGCATTGCGAACTCCGGGGTAAATGTGTAACTGGTTTTAGTTGCGGTGGTTGAAACTGAATTGATTATCGTCGATCGACTGCATTTTGTGTGATTTACATCACAACTTTATCCGCTCTCGATCGCAAGTTGGGAACTCAAATAATCACCTGCGAAACCTTATCAATGTCACCGCTGATTTCGGGAAACACGGAGAAGATAAAGATATCGAATTCAACCACACTGCTATGAATCCCGTACAACTCCTCCCCGGCGCTATTTGTGAAATTCTCGCTTCTGCAACTGAGACGGGCGTTTTAACTTTGGCCGATCGCTACGGATTGATGGCTGCTACCTTCGACGAGTCTCTGAATGAAGAAGACAGAGGTTGCGTCAACCGCTTGCTGCGGGCAGTCGTTAAAGGCAGAGTCAAAATAGTCAGCGAAATTTCAGCAGCATTCTAATCGGGATTTGCAGTTTTATACTGAAAGCAGGGTGACTCAGCGGTAGATGGGAATAGTGGTGAAAATCGGCGGTAACTCAAGCCGGAATCACCGACAGTGGAAACGCCGGTAATTTGAATTCGACTTAAAGTTTTCTCCTAACTAACTCAACAACGGTTTTTTCTCAAAGCAGCCTGTACGGGCTGCTTTTTTTATTGTCCCCAACGATCGTACGTACAAAACTGTTGCCTGTTGCCTGTTGCCTGTTGCCTATCCTCACTAAAAGACTTATTCAGCAAGCCCTAATTAGTCTGATAATTTACCAATCATCATGTCGCTTGTTGCTGCGAACTTCCCAATCATCAATATCTCGCGGCTGATATAGCGGTTCCGGCGGGATTTCTGTGGCGATTTCTAACTCGGTTTCCGGTTCTTGTTGGTAAATATTTAAAGGTTCTACAACACGGGCGATCGCATCTTTAACAAATGCTTTGACAAACTCATCTTTCCGATTTAATTGAAACTGTCTTTGCACGACTTGGGCCATCCCGCCGTCGCCCCAATCTTGATCGTGGCGGAAATATTCAATAAAACTTTTCCCCGCAATTCTTGTTAAATAAGCGGCGCTAACTCCTTGAATTGCTTTGCCAACGACAAACCCAACTCCGCTTAACTGCAACGCCCGAGATACTAATTGAATTACACCTTCAACTATTCCCAAACTTGCCAGAGTTTTTGCTAGAGACAGCGCTAATTCTTTTGCTCGATCGATATTTAATTCGCAGCCGTAAATCTTGCCGATTTCTACTACCATTTGAGCGTTGACTGCTGCTGTCGCCAACAAATCCACCACAGGTAGCGGCGTTACTGCAATTACCCCAGCCCCGATCCACTGAAATTTCTCCACTATTTTATCAGCTTGCCGCCGCCTTTGAGCGTCAATTAACTTGCGCGCTTGCTCTCCCAAACTCTGAGATTGCAGCAAAATATTATCAGCTATTAAATCTTCTCCTTCAGCCCGCAAAATTGCTGCCACGCGCCGAATTAACGGCATAATTTCGGGATCTGGCTGAAAAATTGTGCCGCTTTCTAACACAACTTTTTGCGGATTGGCGCTAATTGCTACGACATCCATTGCTGAGATAAAACCCTTAACTCTCTCCCGCAGTCGAGAGAGAATTGCCTCTTTATCGCTGTCAGGATAAAGGTCAGCTTTATTAAATACCACGATCGACCTTTTGCCGATTTGCGCCAAAGCCCGCAACGGTTCGTATTCGGATTTGCGCAAATCGCCGTCCAATACAAATAAGATTAAATCTGCTTGCGCCGCTAACTGTCTCGCTAATTCTTCTCGATAAGTTCCGGCAATTCCCGCCTCCAAAATTCCTGGAGTATCAGTAATTGCTAATTCTCTGTCAATTCCCTTTAATTGCAAAGTGTAAGTTTCCCCAACTTCGGTAGTTCCCATCGGTGCGCCCACCTGTCCCGCCATCCGCCCCAAAATCGCATTTACCGCAGAAGTTTTGCCCGCCGAACCGGTACCGAAAACTACGATCCGAACGTTGCCGCGAGCCATATTAGCTTCTATTTCGCGAGCTCTTAATAGCAAAGCTTGGCGCGCTACTTCATCTTGAATGCGATCGACCTGTTGCCGGATTGCTTTGAGATTTTCCGTCGCAGCTTCACTTTTGATAACAGGAACTTTTGGTTCGATCGCGCGCTTGCTCCGATTTTTTTGAGGGCGTTGCAATAATTTAAAATAATAGAATAAAGCAAAAATTAGCGTTCCTAAAAGTACGACGATCGCACCTACCAACACGTTGGCTAGCAATGGAGAAGCTGAAACAGCAACTTGACCGTACAGCCCCGTCAAGGAACTCACCAGCCAAATAATCAGCCCTACAGCAATGCAAATACTAGCAATTAATGTTAACAGGCGCATAGGATTTTAGATTTTGGATTTTAGATTTTAGATTGAGAGATTGAATACGATTTTGGATTTTATATTTTAGTTTGAGAGATTGAAAATTGTTAGATTTTATATTTTAGTTTGAGAGATTGAAAATTGTTAGATTTAAGATTGATGATTGAGAGATGGAAAATTGTTAGATTTAAGATTGATGATTGAAGATTTTTAGATTGATGATTTTTTAGATAGAAATTGGTTGTTTTCGATCGATAGTAATTTCCCTCCCCTAATATTACAGCATTTTTCAGGAAGAGTGAGGTAAATAATAGATCGCAGGTAGGGACCTTTCAACTCTCAACTCTCAATCGATCGCGAGCGGGGACGCTCGCACTACAACTCTCAACTCTCAACTCTCAACTATCAACTCTCAACTTACCAAGGACTGCCAATCATAGTAAAACCAGCCCAATAATAAGGATGAGACAGATTAGTAGATTCCGCATTTCCAGCTATTGATGACGCCACTGTATTTTCTCCATTTTCTCCAAAATTTTGTTTCTGCATTTGAGTAGATTCTAAATTCATCCTGCCCCTAATCATATCAATTTGCGTTTTCCGCAAGGCCTCTGCTTTGATATTAACATTCCGCAATTGACTGTAAAAATCAGTCATTAATGCTAAAGAACCTTCATCGGAAACGTACCACAAACTTGCTAAAACTGACTTCACTCCA
>JBOFTL010000340.1:0-2286 GCA_051652045.1 Microcoleus sp.
GGATTTTTTATTGCGTAAGTCCTATCCGATTAGTACGGGAGCGTGAGAACCCCTACCTTTGGTCGGAGGGGATGAAACGTGACGGGCGCGGGTTTTAACCCGTCTTCACCGGGCCAATTTCCCGCGATTCAATCATCTCGATAACCCGGATCGTTTTCTCTGGATGCAGGGCGACTCGGCCGAGGTACGTTAATCACTTGCGAAGGCCCGCCATTAGGGGAAGAAATATTGCCGTCTCTGAATCCCAACAGCAATTTCGCATCCGCAAAATATCTAGTCCACTGTTCGATTCTAGAATTTTGTTGCCAATTGCGGCGGGATACTCTCGATCGCAAAACCGGAACTAATTGTCTGGCGCGATCGGCCGTAACTATAATTGTAATTTCTGTCAATTTCGGATTTTCTTGAAACTCGCGGGCGATCGACTCTTTTGCTAAATCTTCCGCTTGCTGCACTAAATCCCCAAAAGATTGACTGCCGTCCGAATCTAAGGTAAGATAGCGTTCCTTACTTTCAGCTAACGCGATCGATATACTTGCTGTTAAACAGAGAGTTGTAAGAGTAATAGCTGACAATAAACGCAGGTACAAACTCATTATATTTTAAATTAAAGCCTAGCATTTACAAATGATAATCAATAAAAATTAACATCTTATTAAGCTGAGATTAAAATTATATTGTGGTTCGGTATCGCACATTGTGCAATTTCAATTATCGATGACCGATCGCCAATTACCGATTACCAATTACCAATGAAAAAAAAAACAAAATGCGCGATCGCCCTCGGCAGCAACTTGGGGGACTCCCTCGCAATTCTCAACAGCGCCGTTGCAACTTTAAATAACACGCTAGAAATTGCGTTAATCTCCCGATCGAGTTGGTATCAAACAGCCCCGATCGGACCCCCACAACCAGATTACATCAACGCCTGCGCCATTCTCGAAGTTACATTAGCACCAGAAGAAGTGCTAGCACGATTATTAGAAACAGAAACAAAATTTAACCGCATTCGTCGCGAAAAATGGGGACCGAGAACTCTGGATTTAGACTTGCTGCTGTACGATAATTTAATCTTAGAAACTCCCACGCTGACTTTGCCTCATCCCCGGATGACCGAAAGAGCATTTGTATTAGTACCTTTAGCAGAAATTGCCCCGGATTGGATGCATCCGGTGACGGGAAATTCGATCGCCCAACTCCTGCAAGCCGTAAACTGTTCTGGAGTGCAAAAATTAGCAGTTGAGAGTTGACAGGTATGGGCGGTGCCCCCGTGCCCGCCCTCTTAATTGACAGGTAGGCGCGGTGCCCGCCCTCTTAATTGAATAGTCGATCGTTTTCAATTCCCAATTCCCAATTTCCAATTCCCAATTCCCAATTCCCAATTCCCAATTCCCAATTCCCAATTCCCAATTCCCAATTCTTCAATCTAAAATCTAAAGTCTAAAATCTAAAATGCTATCCGATCGCGTATCATATTTTAAATCACTGAACTCAAACATATTCGCTCCTCGCTTATGCCTTTCGGTAAAGAACTCCCTCAACTTCTCAAACAGCGCCTGTTTTACCAAGGACGCAAATTTAATTTTGACGTAGCCACCCTTCGCCTTCCCAACGGTTCTCAAGGTGATTGGGAATGTATTCGCCACCCCGGCGGAGCCCTGGCAGTTCCCGTTACCCCCGAAGGTAAACTTGTTTTAGTCCGCCAATACCGCTTCGCAGCTAAAGGACGGATTTTAGAATTTCCCGCCGGGACGATCGAAATTAATGAAGATCCGGCAAAAACGATCGAACGGGAAATTGAAGAAGAAACCGGATACCGTGCGGGGAAATGGCAAAAATTAGGAGAATTCTTTCTCGCTCCAGGCTATTCTGACGAAATCATTTATGCTTTTTTGGCCCAAGATTTGGTCAAGCTGGAAAAACCACCAGAACAAGACGATGATGAAGACATGGAAACAGTCTTATTCACTCCTGAAGAATTAGAAAAAGCCATTTTAGCTGGAGATCCGATTGATGCAAAATCAGTTACTAGCTTTTTCTTAGCGCGCCCTTTTTTAATCTGAAATTCCCTAGGGAAACAACTCGCAATTGAAACCACTTCCGATCGATCGCCCGAAATAAGTAAGGTTTGTAGTACGGACTTGGGTCTGCTCCATCTTGCAAGCGCGAATTCCACACTACAAATCTTACTGACAAATCTTACCGAGCGTCTCACGGGCGCGGGACAACCGTTAGCAATCACAGAAACCCCTCCCCCTCCCCCCCCTCTCTCCATCTCCCCTTCTC
>JBOFTL010000341.1:0-5300 GCA_051652045.1 Microcoleus sp.
CCAACACCAACGCCGACACCGATACCGACGCCGATACCATCGGTAACTCCAACGCCAACGCCGACGCCGATATCATCGGTAACACCAACACCAACGCCGACACCGACGCCGATACCATCGGTAACTCCAACGCCAACGCCGACACCGACGCCGATACCATCGGTAACTCCGACTCCAACACCATCAGAAATTCCGACGCCGACACCGACGCCGACACTATCGGAAACTCCGACACCATCATTAACGCCAACACCATCAGAAACACCAACGCCAACTCTGGGGGCGTCGCCACTACAAACAGTGACACCAACGCCATCGGTAACGCCAACGCCAACTCCTACGCCCGCGTCAATAACTAATAACATTCCTAACGATGATTGTATTTGCGACAAGATTGAGTATCCCAATTTAAATCAACCCAATTCTGTTGAAAATACGATACTCGGAATCTCTGGTATTCAAATAGGTACTGACGAAAATGATGAATTTTTCGGCAGCAATAACGGCAATATTTTTGATGCTCGAACTGGGAATGATAATTTATATGGTGGTGTCGATCGCGACATTTTTAACGGTAATGAAGGCAACGATTTTATTGTCGGTGGCGGCGTTTTATTGGGAGGCGCAAATAATGACATCATTATTGGCGGTTTCAGCGAGGATTTAATTTTTGGTGGTAAAGGTTTTGACTCCCTTCACGGTCGCGAAGATAATGATGTTATTCTCGGCGATCGAGGTGATGATTTTCTTGATGGGGGTAAGAGTAATGATACCTTATCTGGAGGGAAAGGTAATGATATAATGCTGGGGAGTGAAGGGGAAGATTATCTGTTTGGATTTCGGGAAAATGATACTATCTGCGGTGGTGCTGGCAGCGATTTTGTTAGCGGTAACGAACAGTCAGATCTTTTGGGAGGATGCGAAGGAAATGATACTATTTACGGTGGGGAAGACAGCGATACTTTGACTGGTGGTAAAGGCTCCGATCGCCTTTACGGAGACTTAGGCAACGATAGTTTAATTGGCGGTAGCGGTAACGATATCTTTTTCTTAAAAGCCGATCGAGGATTTGATTTTATTGCCGATTTTACCCCCGGTAATGATACCATTGGATTAACTGGAGGTTTGAATTTCGGACAGTTAGAAATCACTCAAAATTCTCAAGGTGCTTTGATTAAAAACCTCTTGACAGGAGAGCAGTTAGGTGTTGTTGTTGGAGTAAATGCAAATTCACTTACAGCAGCCAACTTTATCCTAATTTAGGGAAGCAAACAAGAGCGTGAAGCACAGTTCGATCGTTAAATCATACTCCCTTCCCACTCGAAGAATTTGTATTGCGAACGATCGCGAAAATGCACGCACACGCTCCGTCACAGAGCATAAGTACATAATCTTATACCGGAAAGGGAGTAGTTTGTGCGATCGCGAATCACAGCGAGCGATTACAGCAATTCACTATTTCCCACTCCGACGCTCTAATTCTTTAATTACTCTCAAAACAAACAGCGACATCAAAGCACCAATTAACGATAATTGCCACAACCCGCAACCTGCCGCAGTTCCCAAAGCTGCTGATACCCAAATCGCTGCCGCCGAAGTGAGTCCGTGTACTTCAACTTCGCCGATTTCCTGCTGGGATTGTCGCAGGATTTCTCCAGCCCCCAAAAACCCAACTCCTGTAGCAACGCCTTGAATTACCCGCTCGATCGCATCTCGTTCGCTGCCATTTTTATCGATCGCTAGCGGTATCATAACAAACAGTGCCGCACCCAAACTTACCAGCATATGCGTCCTGACACCTGCTGGTTTGTGTCTGAGTTGGCGTTCCCAGCCGATAATTCCGCCAACTAACAAAGCTAGGCACAATCTTAACAGGATACCTAGCGAATAATTGAGGGAGAATAAGTTATCGATCGACAATATTTTGCAGAAAAAACTAATTGGATATAGAGTATATAATACCAGATTTGGGTTACTTACCTCCTCGATCGATCCTGGCTTGAACTCGAAAGTCTCAGCGAAGAGTTCTTTCGTCGCGCAATGATATCATGTCAGGTCGATTACTATATGTAAGTCGGTGCGAAAATTCATAGTTGTGTCATTGCGATCTCCACGAAGTGAAGCGTTAGCCCAGCGATCCGTAGGAAAGCAATTCGCTTGCGTTTCCTGGCGCTTAATATTTTGTTACACAGCTTGGTTTATTTGCGCCTACCTACTTAGCAATCCTAAATCATTTGTGAAGTTCTTACTCCCTCCCCTTTATAAGGGGAGGGCTGGGGTGGGGTAAAAAATTTGTGACTCATTTAGGGTTGCTATATAATATACGTAGACCTTTGTTAAACTTGGTGAAAACCCTACATCCAATTGTGTTGGGTTTTCACTTCGTTGGACCCAACCTACAACAGGAATCGGGGTCAATCGAGCGGACATGATATGATAATATTGCTGGACATCAAACCCGGATTTTATATAACTGAGATCTTGCACCATTCTTAATAAGCTAGCAAGAAACCGGGTTTCTGGCAAAAACTTTGCATAAAATCAGAGATTTTTCGTCAGAAACCCGGTTGCGGAAATTATAGCCGATCTCGATCGCGCGCAATATCCTCCAAAAACTATTGAATCTGCGGACTGAAGTCCTTACTGCGAATTTTGGAGGACTGAAGTCCTTACTAAGAACTTTTGAGGACTGAAGTCCTCACTAAGAACTTTTGAGGACTGAAGTCCTTACTGCGAACTTTTGAGGACTGAAGTCCTTACTGCGAACTTTTGAGGACTGAAGTCCTCACTACGAACGGTTCTGCAATGCTGGAAAATTATTGATTTTCAGGCATTGCAGAACCGATCAAACCTTGAGCTGTGTTAAATAAATTAATCGGATTTTTTCCATCAGTAATTAACACGCTTTGAATCCCCAAGGATTGCAAAAGTTTCGCCTGCATTTCCGGCCCCGCTTGCGCCATAGCTTTCAAAGTTTCAGGCCCGATAGCCTCTACTTTTTCTCGGAATTCCGCACTGGTAATTTCTGCCATCCGTTCGGCTTTCTCAATTTCTAGATTGCTCAACGCTTGTTTGTGTGCTAATTCTGCCTCCTGTCTGGCCCTCATTTGCGCCAATTCTCCCTCAGCACGAATTCTTGCCGCCTCCGCTTCTTGCTGTGCTAAATTCACTGCTAATTCACCTTGAATTCTAGCTGCTTCTGCTTTCGCTCTCGCTTCGGCTGTCGCGTGGCCGGTAGATTCGATCGCCGCGTTTTCTGCCTGCAATTCTAACAGGTTTTTGCGTTCGGATTCCGCTGCACCTTTATCTATAATTGCTTGCCGTTCCAGTCTGGCTTTTGCCTCTTGTTCGATGCGCGCTGCATCGTGCCTCGCCGCAGCTTCTTGAGCGTCGGTGGTAATTTGAATGGCAATTTGTACCGACTTTTGCAAACTTTTCAATGTTGCTTCATCGATCGGTTCCACTGACTGAATATCAATGTTATTAATGACCAAATTATTAGTTCTGAACCTAAATTCATCGCCGATGCGACCTTCTGCATCAATTCCAAATACCGCTTGACGGATGATTCGCGCCGAATTTCTGTGGAATTCGTCAAATTTTTCGCCCGCGACTGAACCCCTCACGCGAGAGGCAATTGCCTTGCAAGCATCTCCGACAAAATCCGGTACTTGAAACAGTTTGGCTGCTGCTTGTTCGTCGTGGCGATCGACATCAAAAAACCAGTTATAAGATAGCTTAATTTGCAGTCTAGCGTGGTCTGATGTTTCTACTGTAAACACATCAGTCATAAAATCAGGGCCTAACAATAATGCCAAAGATTTAATCGTATTTGGCTTTTTTGGTTTGCCTGCTGATAAACGGAGAACTGTAAATGCTTCGTCGGGACCTAGCATCACTAAATCCGGTCCGAATATAGTGCGGGCAGTGCGATTTTTGTAGTCGTGAATTTGCACTACAGAATTTTGTGGCACGTGATACACGACTGCTTTAGTGCTATCGCGAACTACATCTGTTGCTGCTAATTCTTCAGCCCGCACCAAACCTCGATCGAACATTCGATCGCTTTTTTGTGCTAGCAATTCTTCTACAACTGGCGGCAATTCTTTTTCCCAAAGTTCTTCGTAGGGAGTTAACATATATGCTTGCGGGCCACCCACTAATTTGAGTTCTCCCGTCTGGATATCGCGCACGTAAATGCCCTCATTCTTATCCAAAGGAATCGCTTTGCGCCTTTCGACAACTTCGACTTCCACGCGGGGAATGTAATCGCGCGGCCCGGAAATCATCCACAAATCCCCCGGTTGGTGCGAGATGGAACCGTCGCCTGCACCTTCGTTAAAAGCTTCCCTAGCTCTCAATAATAGGGCTTCTTGTTCGCTGAGAACGTAGACTTTTTGAATGCCTCCTTCTAAATATTCACCCGGATGCAAGAAAAAAGAAGCTCTTCCCTGACGGACTTCTTTCATTCCCAATTGCGGTTTGCCTTCTGCATCAATTGGGTCTAAAACAATGCACCACTCGCGATCGCTCAAAGTGGTAATTTCTACTTCTCCAACTACTTCTTCATACACGTCGGGAATGTGAATTTCGGCATCTTCGATCGTAACCAACCATTCATCTCCCGCTTTTCTTTGCCGTCCGAAAACATCAGAAAAAGTTCGTTTTGCTTTCAAGTGCAAAGCTTTCCGTTCCGTCAACACGCAAGCATTAATTACGCTGACAACTGTTTCGTCAACTCCCGGCAAATAAGCGCCTTCTTCTCTCACCAACCATTCCTCACCGGCACGGCGGCGGTTTCCCTGTCTGTCAGTACAATATTGCCTCGCTATCAACCGCAAAGCTTGATTTGGTTTGATAACAGTAGCTTTAACTATTTCTACAACATCAACTTCCACGCGCGGCAAATAAGTTCCCGGCCCTTCAAACAGCCATTCATCGCCTGCTAAACGGTTAATTGTTGGAGTTTGAGATTCTCCTTCTCCCCTCGCCCCAGGGACAGTATCTGCAAAATCTCGCAGTGCTTTGAGACGCAGTGCTTGATTGGTTTCTACTACGTGCAAGTAGGTAATATCTCCCGCCAATTCTTCTCCTGGATACAGCGGAAAAGGTTCTTGAGAGAAGCGAATTTCTAAATCGCCGTAACGCAGTTTAACTTGTCCGTGAGGGTCAACAACTGGTCGATCTTCTGCATCTCGCAATACGGGATTTGCTACAATGCAATAGTGGCGCGGCGGCACGACGATGGTCGGTTCTGGTTTTAAAATCAAGCGTTCGTGATCGCGCAAAGTAATTGTTTG
>JBOFTL010000342.1:0-6280 GCA_051652045.1 Microcoleus sp.
CAGAGTTCCGAAGCGGGAATACTCCTTCATCGCTTTAGCGACTTCGCGGGCGTCGTCAGCATCCAAATTGTGAGCCAAAATCAAAGCAGCAGCCGCCGCTCTTTCTGTTTGGGTCAAAATCCGAAACTCGTACAAAATATCACTGCCTTTGCGCCAAAAATGCGATCGAACTTCCTCAGAAGCGTCAGCGTTTACCATGCTGGTGTAAACTTGGGCTGCAACGGTCACTTGATTTTGATGCACCGGCTCAAAACCAGTTTCCTCAAAAATCTTTTGGGAACTGTACCCAGCTTTTTGCAGTGCCGTGCAGGCGTGTCCCCAGTCTACCCAACTGCCTTCCTTGCGGCGGAGCGATCGAATTAATTCTTCGACATCCACAGCATCGCTGGAGGGTTCAGATGCCGGTTGCGATAAATTTTGGGGTGTTTCAGTCATAATTGTGTCAAATTGTGTCAAAAATAAGCACTAAGTTAAGTTTGATTCTGTACGGTCAGGATCGCTGCCGCAGCAGGATCGAGCTTAATAGTATGTAATTGATTAGACTATTGTTGCAGAATAGTTGCTCGCCTAAAATTACTGAGAGGGAGTCAATCGGGATACCTTCAGTTCAAAATGTATCATTTTATCAGAAAACTGGGTTGAAAACCCTGTCGTTCTACGACGGCTTTACAAGATTTTACACGCAGCTTACGATTGAGGTATTAAACTGGAAACATGACACTTAAAGCCTTCAGCTATCGATTCTACCCAACGCCAGAACAGGAAAGTTTGTTGCGGCGCACGATAGGTTGTGTTCGTTTAGTCTACAACCAGGCCGCTTCTGCAAGGACTCAAGCTTGGTATCAAGAACAAAAGCGGGTAGGATACACTGAAACTAATTCCATACTAGATGTTGAAAATGAAGCATTACCTGCGTCAGACAACCGAGTCGGTACTAACTTAGGAATTACAAGTTTGCTGGCACTGAGTACAGGTGAAAAAATTGCCAATCCCAAAGGCTTCAAGGCAAAATATCGCAAACTAACAAGAGCGCAGAAAGCTTTAAGTCGAAAGCAGAAGGGCTCGAATAACCGTCACAAAGCACGGCTTAAAGTAGCGAGAGTGCATCAATCCATTGCAGATGCAAGAAAAGATAACCTTCACAAGTTAACAACGCGGCTGGTGCGCGAAAACCAAACCATCGCTGTGGAAGATTTAGCTGTGAAGAACATGGTGAAAAACCCCAAACTCGCCCTTGCCCTCAGCGATGCAAGTTGGGGCGAACTGGTCAGACAACTTGAGTACAAGTGCGATTGGTACGGTCATACTTTAATCAAGATTGATCGATGGTTTCCCAGTTCAAAACGGTGTTTTGAGTGCGGATACATTGTGGAAAAATTGCCGTTGAAGATTCGGAAGTGGGAGTGTCCCAATTGTGGGGCGCACCACGACCGAGATCTCAATGCCAGTAAGAAGATTCTGGCCGCAGGGCTTGCGGTGAAAGTCTGTGGAGCGACTGTAAGACCCGAACAGAGTAAATCTGTGAAGGCTGGTGCGAAAAACCCTTCGGGAAGGAAACAGAAACCCAAATCGTGAGGCTTGGGAATCCTCGCCCGAATGCGGGCGGGGAGGATGTCAACCACCCCTAAAACTAGCCTAAATACAAAGCCGTCTTAGAAGGACGAGGTTTCAACCCTCCGTTAACACTGCGCCCATTTTTCTGATGAATACTGCCATTTCAGAGCTAGATCAAATTAAACGCCAGCTCATGACCCTACACCGACCGAAAAAGCCCAAAATGTTGGTAGTAGATGACGAACCAGACAATCTGGATTTACTCTACCGCACCTTCCGACGAGATTTTAACGTACTCAAAGCTGAGAGCGGAATTCGAGCCTTGGAAGTCCTGGCCGTCGAGGGCGAGGTTGCTGTCATCATCTCCGACCAGCGGATGCCGGAAATGAAGGGAACTGAGTTTCTCAGCAAAACCGTGCCGCAGTTTCCGAATACAGTGAGGATTATTCTGACTGGTTTTACGGACATTGAAGACTTGGTAGATGCGATTAATTCGGGACAGGTTTACAAGTATATCACTAAGCCGTGGGACCCGAACGAGTTGAAAACGGTCGTGCAGAAAGCGGCTGAAACCTATGAAGTTCTCAAGCAGCGAACCGAAGAATTGAACCGGACTCAAAATCAAGTACAACTGTTAGCAACTATTATGCAAACGGCTGTGGAATCTGCAAGTTTGGCAGAAACTTTAGCGCCAATTGCTGCGGCTGTTAGCGACAATTTTTTAGCGGATCTTTGCATTTTACAAGTGGTGGAAAATAATGTTTTAACGCCACCCCAAGGCATTCACAGCAGCGGTAAAAATGTGGAGAATTGGCTGGCGGATGACCCTCTAGCTAAGGAAGCGATCGCCTCTGGAACTATTCAGGTTTCAGTAAATATTGCGGCGGATGCTGCTTTGTCGGGTGTGGAACACTACCAAAAATCCGGTATTCAAGCTCACATGACGGTGCCGATCGTTCATGCAGGCAAGTCGATCGCTTTGCTCTCCCTGCAGTGGCAACAACCCTGTTCCCTCCGCCCGGACGAACTCACCACCGTTCAACTCGCAGCTCAACAAATTGCTTTGGTAATTGCGAGTTTTCAATAGTCAGTTGACAGTTGAGAGTTAACAGTTGACAGTTGACAGTTGTCATCAGTCATTAGCTATTAGTTAGTTTAGATTGCGTCTGTTCCGATCGATGTAGTTGCTGTAGGGGCGGGTTTGCCTTGATTTTTAAGACAAATTATACAACCTGTAAACTCACCCCGATCGGGGTATTACAGCTAATCGATAATCTCAAATCAAAAATCCAAAATTCACAATCCAAAATTCACAATCAAAAATCCAAAATCCAAAATCTAAAATTGCCTAATTCACCATGACCGATCGCGAACAAGTTAAAAATATCTTCAATCGCATTGCTCCAATTTACAACCAAATGAACGATTGGTTGAGTTTGGGACAACACCGAATTTGGAAGCAAATGACGGTTAAATGGAGTAATGTCAGCCCCGGCAATACTTGTTTGGATTTGTGCTGCGGTAGCGGGGATTTGGCTTTGCTACTGGCCCAGCAAGCAGGCCCTACCGGTTGCGTTTTTGGTGCGGATTTTTCCGCCGCCCAGTTGGAAATAGCCCGCAAGCGCGATCGACCTTTTCTGACTCCTGGAAGCCCGATTTCTTGGGTGGAAGCTGACGCCCTCGACTTACCTTTTGCTGACAATTACTTCGACTGCGGCACAATGGGCTACGGTTTGCGCAACGTGACAGACATTCCCCGGTGTCTGAAAGAACTGCATCGCGTACTTAAACCGGGCGGAACAGCAGCGATTCTCGACCTCCACCGCCCCAGCAATTCCCTAATGCGGAGTTTTCAACAGTTGTATCTCGATACTCTCGTCGTACCCGCCGCCAGTCAATTTGGCATGACTGAAGAGTATGCTTACATCAATCCCAGTTTAGACAAATTCCCGATCGGACTCGAACAAGTCGAACTCGCCCTCAATGCCGGATTTGCCACCGCCTCACACTATCCGATCGCGGGCGCTATGATGGGAGTATTGGTATTAGTCAGTTGATAGTTGATAGTTGACAGTTGATAGTTGACTGTTGACAGCGATCGCGCTTACTTGTCGAAGTGTTGACAGTTCACAGTTAACAATGCCCAATGCCCGATGCCCAATGCCCAATTCCCAATTCCCAATGCCCAATGCCCAATTCCCTATTACCAATTCCCTATTACCAATTACCAATTACCTATTATCTATTATTTAATAATTATTGATGAACTTCTCCGAAATTTGGCTGTTGTTAGCCCCACCTGTAGTGGGAGGAATTATCGGCTATTTCACAAACGATATAGCTATCCAAATGCTATTTCGTCCTTACCGAGCTATTTATATTAAAGGGCGAAAGTTGCCATTTACTCCAGGCTTGATTCCTCGCAATCAAGAGCGGCTGGCGAAGCGAATTTCTGACACGATTATGGGTTCGCTGCTGACGCCGGAAGAACTGCAAAACTTGGCGCGCCGCCTCTTGCAAACCGATCGCGTGCAGTCAATAATTCTCTGGCTGTTGCAGTTAGCCCTAGATCAAGTAAAAGCAGACGCCGAGCAAAAAACTGCTAAAATTCTGGCTAATGTTTTGCGAGATTTACTTGGGGAATCCGTGCCGCGAATCCTCAAAGTTTTAGCGCGTCGTGAAGATTTTTTAGAAGCTCAATTAAATCAAATTTTCGACCAAGTTTTGCTGGAAATTCAGCTAACAGAAGCTCAGGCAGCCCAGCTTGCAGATTGGTTGCTGCAGGTAGTAATTCCGCCGGAAGTTTTGCGGCAAACGTTGATTGACTTTTTGACCGATCGCAATATTTCAATTATCGATGAAGGATTTCGCGAAAAAACGAGCGGCACCTATTGGGTAGTAGCAAATTTGTTCGGTTTGCGCAATACTTTAACTCGTTTGCGGACTTTTTGTTTGGACGAAAAAGAAGCAACAAATCAGCGTTTGGCAGAGTTAATTATTTCTTTGGGACTTCGCGGGCGAATTCAAGAGTGGCTGCAAAATTTGTCGATGCAAAATTTACCTGTTTCGACAGTTCGACAGTTGCGCAAAACGATGCGGGATAGCGTTCGTACTTACGTTCAACAGCGGGGTACAGATGTACTGCAAGGATTGAGCAAATCTATTGATTGGGAAAATATTTCGCATTTGATTTTGACTCGATTGCAAACTTCAGCGGTGATGACTGCTTCGCTGGCAATGGTGAGTCAAGAATTAGCCTTGGTTTTAGAGCGCTATTTGGAACGGGATTTAGAAAATATTGTCGCTCAGGCGATCCCAATTCTAAACATAGATCAGGTAATTGTCGATCGAGTTAAAGGTACTTCGCCGGAAGATTTGGAATTAGCAATTCAGGGAATCGTAAAAAGCGAATTGCAGGGAATTGTCAATTTAGGCGGGATTTTGGGAGTTTTGGTGGGCTGTTTGCAGACTGTCGTGCTGTTAATCCAACGTTAAACATTGTGTCGTCCGTCCTAATAGATTTCAAAAAAAGGTTTCTTTCCCCCTCTTCAATCGATCGAAGCAAAGGAAATGGATAACCCGGATTTGATATAATACGTCTTTCGGCCAGTTGCATGAGCGACGCCCCTGTGCTTTTCTGACGGTAAACTTCGAGCCAGTCCGGTCAAATCATGTAACGTTTTATACCATTTCCAAGTTACTGCTAAAGATCTGACGCTAAAAGCTTTCTCAGAAGTCCATTTTTCTGTAGCAAAGCTGGGTGTAAGTGGGAATTACCGATCGCATTCTTCTATTATCATGCAAACCAAACCACTCATCGATCGGCCGACGCTGGAACAAATCGTCGATCGCGCTCCTTTACAAGTTCCGCCCGATGCCACAATCCTCGATGCCATTCTTTTAATGAGTCAGGGACAACAGAGTTGCGTCCTAGTGGTAGATCGAGGGTCTTTAGTCGGAATTTTCACAGAACGAGATGCTGTCAGACCGATCGCCTCTGGGATGGACTTAGCGACGACAGAAATCGCTCGGGCGATCGAGCAACCCGCGATTCACCTCATTCTCGATCGAAATCAAAATCTATCAACCGCTTTATCTCTGATGCGCCAGCATCGAATTTACCACTTACCCGCGATCGATGAGTTGGGGAATTTGGTCGGTTTAGTCACCCGCGATCGCGTAGAAGAGGCGATCGCGTCCTTAGAAAGTGTTGAAGATAGCCCTCGCCAACAATTAGAAATAGAACTAGAACTGCGCCTCCGACAACAACAGTTTGCCTCATTGCTGGAGAACAGCCCGGATATCATTTTTCGCCTCGATCTCGAATTGCGTCACATCTACATCAGTCCCAGCGTCATCGAAACATCGGGTCTTTATCCTCAAGAATTTCTAGGGAAAACGGGTCGGGAATTAGGATTGCCTGCCAGTGCCTGCGATGTCTTTGAAGGAGCTTGTCGCGAGGCGATCGCCACAGGAGAATTAACCAGAGTAGAATACGAGATCGCTGACCGGCAGTACATTTCTCGCCTGATTCCAGAACGATCGGCAAACGGCGCGATCGAATCGCTGATGGGAATTACAGAAGAGATCGGCAATCGCCAACGCCAAGAAGCGATCGCCGCCGCCAATCTGAAAGATACCCAACTCTTGCAAGACCTGAGCGCGCGACTTACCAGTGAAACAGACATTCAGGTACTTTACGACGAGATTTTAAGGGCGGCGATCG
>JBOFTL010000343.1:0-5206 GCA_051652045.1 Microcoleus sp.
AAAAACCGTGAAAACATTGATTGATTGGTGGCAAATGCACGCAGCCAAAAACCGGAGTTCCGCGATACAATAGACCGATCGAAATACCCCAAATCGGAATTCCCCGAGCAAAATTAGTCGTAGCGTCTAAAGGATCGACTATCCAACACCATTCTGTGTCGGGAAAAACCTGTTCTCCCTCTTCGCTCAAGATACCATGACTCGGAAAAGTAGAGGCGATCGCGCTTCTAATTTCCGCATCCGCCCATTTATCCGACTGAGTAACTAAACTCCCATCATCTTTTTCATCTGCTTGCGCGGAACCGAAATCTTTTAATAACTGCTGCCCGATTCGATCGGTCGTAGTTAGTGCAAAACTTAAAATAGAATCCCAAAAATCTGTCATTTTGTTTATCGAAGGAAGAAGGGTAAGGGATGTTGCAGCGGATGCAGAGGATTAATTATTTAGCTTGCATCAGGGTCGATCGCACATCAGTTAGATATCGGGACGAATACCAAATCAGGAAGAAGGAAAAAGAATGAATCCTAATTATCTTAGCAATTAGCTTGTAGGGTGCGCACTGCGCACCTTACGCTTAAGCAAAAGCGAGATTTATCCAAGATTTTAGTCTTAAGTTGATACCAATGCGATCGAGAATTGCCTAATGACTGATGACTGATGACTGCTCACTAATGACTTCAATCTAATTCATTTTCCAGAATAGCAGCGATCGCACTTTTAGTATTATCCTGAAACTCCCGCACGTCAACCCTACTCAACAGCCAAACTGCCATAATCATGCCAACTGCAGGTACTGTAAAAACTAAACCATAAGCTAACATCGGCACGCGAAATAAAGCCTTACCAAAATCCAAAATTGCACCGCCGCTAACTGTCGCAAAACCCCGTGCCATTGCTTGCGATAAACCCCAAGCCCCGATAAAAGTACCCGCAGTTTCCGCAGCAGTTAAATCTAGCATCAAACTCAACGCGCCAGTTGTGGTAACTCCTGAAGCTAAGCCGAACAACATTAAAGCTGATTTAAAAACGATGGGATTTCCCGTAAATCCTGCGGCAATCATCAAGCAAAAACAAGCAGCTACCGACAAACATCCCAATCTAATTGTATTTTGTTTGCCCAGGCGCGGCACGATTAAAAAACCCGTCGCACTCAAACCTACAAGCACGCCAGTACCGTAAATAGCATTCAATCGCGTAGTTTCCGAAATCGGCATATTAAAAACTTCCCCGCCGTAGGGTTCCAAAACTGCATCCTGCATGAACAAACAAATCGTCATAATTAACAGGAAAGTAAAAAATAAACCCGTTTGGCGGCTGGCAGTCAAAATTTTCAAAGCCCGCCCCAAAGTAATTTTATCTTCTCGATCGACCGCAGTCGATCGCAATCCGTACCGCGAATACTTTTTCTCAACTCCAAAAGTGGCAACTCCCACTAAAAATAAAACGGCAATTGGCACTTTGACAAATAAACCATTAATCGAAGCCTGCAAAGCCGACAGCGGTACATCCCCATCAATTTGCTTCAACAAACCGCTGCTGACGATCGCCCCAATAATAATACCAACCATCAGCATCGACCATACAATACCGATCAACTTCGATCGATCTTCCTCATCGGAAACATCCACCAACAACGCAGCAAAAGGGGTCGAACTCATGGAAATTGCAATGCCGTAAAGTGCAAAAATAAAACCCAACAAACCCACCCAAGCGTAAGTCGCAAACGTCCATCCAGCGGCCTCCAAACTGCCACCCAAACGCCACATTACCTGCACGGCCAAAAAAGCCGAAATTACAAACAAAACGCCTCCCATCCACACGTAACCGGTGCGGTGATGCCCGAACAAAGGCCTAGCATCCGACATCTGCCCGAACCACACCCTAGCCGGGGCGACAAACTGGTGCATCGCCAGGGTACCCGCCACCACAGTAGCCGGAATTGCCAACTCTTTAATCATCACGCGATTGAGCACGCCCAGGGTCAAAATAGACATGATGCCCAATCCCATCTGAAACAAACCCAACCGGAACATAGTTAGCAGGTTAACTCTCTTAATAGCACCAGTTGCGGAATCTGTTAATTTTGCATCTGACATAGGGTCGATCGACATAAGCATTCACATAAACACAGCATTTGCATTTATAGTAACTGAGATCCTGCCAGCAGCCGCATTTCCTCCCGACGATCGAAGCTCAAAAGCGATTATTGATATAAAAATAAAGAGAATAAATTAATTGTGGATTTACCAACCGTGACAACCATTACCCTAGGACAAAACGGCCCCGCCGTCGTTCCCCTGTGCGTCGGCACTTGGGCGTGGGGAGACAAGCTATTTTGGAATTATGGCAGCAACTACGGTGCCGCCGAAGTCGAAGCAGCATTTAAAACATCCCTCGATGCTGGAGTCAACTTTTTCGACACAGCCGAAGTCTACGGTAACGGCTTATCAGAAGAACTGCTGGGACAGTTTATCAAAAAAACAACTCAACCGGTGCAAATAGCTACCAAATTCGGCCCCTTACCTTGGCGTATCACGGGAAAATCTGTTTCCGAAGCCCTTACCGCCAGTTTAAAACGCTTGCAAGTAGAACAAATAACTCTCTATCAAGTACACTGGCCTTTCGCATTTTTGCTGAGTCAAGAAACTCTGATGAATGCTTTAGCAGATGAAGTCAAACAAGGCAGAATTCAAGCAGTTGGAGTCAGCAACTACACGGCGGAACAAATGCGCGAAGCCCACAAAATACTAGCAGATAGAGGCGTTCCGCTAGCAACAAATCAAGTGCGTTACTCGTTGCTATCCCGGCAAGTAGAAAAACAGGGAATTATCAGTACGGCTCGCGAATTGGGAGTCAAAATTTTAGCTTACAGCTCTCTAGCCCAAGGATTGCTAACGGATAAATACACGCCCCAAGAACAACCTAGTGGAGCCCGCAAATTTGACTCTCGGTTCAGTGAAAGCGGGATTAAAAAAATTGAATTAGTCATGTCTACGTTGCGAAAAATGGGTAAAAAGCGATCTCGAACTCCGGCTCAAATTGCGTTGAACTGGTTGATTTGTCAAAACGGAGTTATCCCGATTTCTGGCGCGAAAACTGCCAAACAAGCCGCAGAAAATGTAGGTGCTTTAGGTTGGCATTTAAGTCAAGATGAAGTCAATCAACTAGAATTAATGACTCGTCCTTGGCGAGAATAAATTAGTTGATAGTTGATAGTTGATAGTTGACAGTTGACAATCGATCTATTGACAGTAGGGTGCGCACTGCGCACCTTACCGCTACTAATAGTGTATCGAACTACTTGTCGATCGATGCGATCCGATATTACCCATTACCATTACCCATTACCCATTACTATGAAAATTTTAACTGATTGGGGTTTCACGCGCGAAGGTTGGCGCAATAACAGCCGAGGCGAATATTTAGTTTTGCTGCAAGGATTGCTGCTGACAGTATTTATAATTTTGCCAGTTTATCAGCCGCCGGGATTGAAAATAGAATCAACTCAATTAATTTATGTTACCTGGATTTTAGCAAGTGCGATCGGTCTGGGTGCAGTAATTTTACTGGTTAAGGGACTGATAGATTTGGGAAAAAACCTGACACCTTTACCTTATCCCAGAGAGGATGGAGAATTAATTCAAACAGGCATTTACGGAATAGTGCGCCATCCGTTGTATGGCGGCTTAATTTTGGCAGCTTTCGGGTGGACGATTTGGCGAATTAGTTTATCGCATTTAGTAGCTACTGCAATTTTATTGATTTTTTTCGACATCAAAGCCCGTCGCGAAGAGAATTGGTTGAGTGAAAAATATCCCGAATATTTAGAATACCGCCAGCGAGTTAAAAAATTAATTCCGGGTATTTATTAACAAGTTAGAGTTCACTTCATCATTAGTTTATCTCCCCACCAAGTAATGGAAAATTAATGTTGTAAGTTCGATCGAAACAACTGCTAAAATGGGCAGCAGATGGTGTGATGTAACTAACTAAAATGCCTGCTGCCGCTCAACTAGCGAGTTTGTATCGTATCGGCGATCGATTTTACCTGAGTTGATAACCCCCTAAATCCTCGTTAAAAAGACCAACTTTGAGCTACTTTTCGAGGAACCTTTCTCTGACATACTCGCCGATCGCGGGTTGTAGCATTAATCTTGTTGATGCGGTATAATCGAGCGATCGCTCATCAAAGATGAGCGATCGCTCCGCTAGCGATTCCAATGCTTCCATCAGTTGCCGGCCGGAAACTTGGGGTGAAATTCCTGATTTTAAATTTGCAGGAGTCGCTGTTTCTTGATTAATTGCAATCCAATACATAATTTGTTGTTGCAAAGGAGACAAGCGATCGAACTGGCGATCGAGCAAATCCCACAAATCGCTAAAAACAGTATTTCCTTGCGCTAAAAATGCGTCAATATCACCGCAAAAAATAGTTTTAATCGTAGTTGCAGCAAGTTTGATGGCGAGGGGATTGCCACCAAAATGGTTGACAATATTTTGACACTGCAATAGCGTTGCCTTTAATCCTTTATCGGCGAGGATTTTCTGGCATACGGGCGGTGAAACTCCGAAAAGTTTGAGCGATCGCGCGGGTGAATTTTCGCCCGATCGCGCGGCAAATCCGCCGGGTTGTTCTCTGCCGGTTAAAATCAGACAACTTTGGTGAGTTTCGTCAGCTACGCGCGCAAATAACTGTCGGTAATCTTCATAACCTGGTTGGTATTGTCCGCTGCGATTTCCTGCTTGCAAAATGGATTCCAGATTGTCGAAAATTAACAAACAGCGTTTTTGTCGCAACTGTTCCATGAGAACAGAAATAGAATTATTTGTTGTCGCTTCTGAACCAGTTAAAATCGGTAAAATATCGCTGAGGATAGCATCTAAGGTTGGTGCTTGCTGCAAACTCCGCCAGATCGTAAATTCAAATTGAGATTGAAGATGTTGGGCGATTTTGACAGACAGAGAAGTTTTGCCGATACCGCCAAGTCCAAAAATCCCGATCGCGCGAGTAGAATTGCTGCTAATCCAAGTTTCTAATGTTTCTAATTCTTGTAAGCGGTTGTAAAAATAGGAAACATCGATCGCTTCTCCCCAATCTTGGATGCAGTTATTTGGTGTATTGCGATGTTCATAGCGACGCAAGACCGATCGAAGATTGTGTTTTGAGACTTTTTCGCCGATGATTTGAGATAGATTTTGCCACAA
>JBOFTL010000344.1:0-1874 GCA_051652045.1 Microcoleus sp.
TACTTCGTTGGACTCAACCTACTGTACCAATCGCGGTCAATCGATCGGACACCATATGATTTACGCTTGCTGTATGTGAATTTCAAAATATATTTGTCCCTACATTTTCACTATTTTGTCCCGAGTTTGTCACATTTATGTGAATTTCAAAATATATTTGTCCCTACATTTTCACTATTTTGTCCCAAGTTTGTCACATTTATGTGAATTTCAAAAAAAAATTCCATTTGTCTCTAGTATTTCACTACTTTGTCCCAACTTTGTCACCTTCACCTCTGTAGTATTAAATCAGTTGAGAAGAACGAACGGCGAAATTAAGTTCCTACTAATTAACTCGCCAGCAGTCGATCGACTATCTAACGTTTTGCACAGAAAGGAAGGCAGTCAAATGTACAACATTCACACCAATATTATTGCGACATTTAACCAAGATGAAGCAATTCCAGAAATTGACTTGACGGCTTACGTACATCCCCTAGCAGCCGTTATCGGTAATGTCCATCTTGGCAGAAAAGTTATGGTTGCTCCCGCAGCTTCCGTGCGAGGCGATGAAGGACAACCCATCTGGATCGGCGACTTTGCTAACGTTCAAGATTGCGTTGTCATTCACGCTTTAGAAACCCATGTGGGAGGTGCGATGGTACAAGAAACTGTAGTCGAAGTCGAGGGCGAATTCTATGGAGTTTATATCAGCGATCGCGTTTCTTTAGCGCATCAATGCCAGGTACACGGTCCGGCAAAAATTGGCTTTGACACCTTTATCGGTATGCAATCAATGGTGTTCAAGGCTGAAATCGGCAATAACTGCGTGTTAGAGCCTAAAGTTTTAGTGATGGGAGTAACTGTTCCTGACGGGCGCTACGTCCCCGCCGGCTCTTCAATTACCACCCAAGAAGCTGCAGATAATCTGCCTGTAATTACCGATAATTACCCGCTCAGAAATCTCAACAAAAACGTAGTACACGTCAATATCCAATTAGCTAGCGGTTACCGAGAGAAAGAAATGATGTCGGTACGCATTCCCTACACAACTGTTGAATCTTGCCTGTTGCCATCGGGAAAACGCTAACTCGATCGGGGCGAAGTCTTGGCACTATACTCTTTCTACTCTTCGCTAAATAGTTCAATCCAAAAACACCCAGGTAACTGAGAAAATTGACAATTAAGGAGTCATTAAAGCCATGTCAAACTTAATTCAGATCGGGTTGGGAAACAATACTGTAGGTTGGGTAAGAGACTGGCTGGAAGCCATAGAAATTCACAATCCCAAGGTAGCTCGGTTCTTGTGCAAATTTATTCCCGATAGCTGTCCTTTTGAACAACATATCGAACTCTTCCACCGCACTGTAGTTCACATTCCACCTCTATGCAAACTCAATCCTTTCTACGAGCAACTCATCGGTCTTCGTTTCAGGTCTTTATCTTATTTAGCAGATGAATGTGGAGAGGATGTGACGCCTTATTGCCATTAGTGTCGGCTAACTGGACTGACGCACGGCGACAAAGCAACCGGGTTTTTTACTGAATTTGCCAGCAACAACAAAGTATTTTCGGACATCAAACCCGGTTTGCAGGCCGATCGCAAGTCTTGACTGACTGCCTCAAGATTCTACTACTTCAATAACATTGAGGGCAAGCAAAATGCAGGACGAAACTTTAAAGTTTGAGGACAATTCGATGCAAAATTCCTTGACAGTAACTCGTTTCCAATCCGATGCCGATCGCTTACCTGTTCAACGCAAAAAAAATCCAATCCAAAGACTTACGGCTATCGTGGTGATTCTACCCCAAGCACTTGTCTTTGCAGCAGCTAGCGGGATTGAAGCCAATGTCGAACTTTATACGGCAGTGTTAGTAGGAATAATCCTGCTTTT
>JBOFTL010000345.1:0-3456 GCA_051652045.1 Microcoleus sp.
TACTCAACTGTTCCTCTCATTGTTTTCGCCTTCGCTCAAAGGCATTCAAGGAACGTTTCGTAATTCCCACTCCATTCCTCCCACCACTAATCGGAGTACCGATATAGTGGGGGTCTCCTGGAGGTTTTAGATGAAAGCATTGATATGTATAGATTAGAACGGAGAGGGTGGGATTTGAACCCACGGTGACATCACTGCCACACTCGATTTCAAGTCGAGCGCATTCGACCACTCTGCCACCTCTCCAATCGCACAAACTAAATCTTACCAGTATTTGCCGCTAATTACAAATAATGTCAGATTCAGTCCGCCGATAAAGAATTTGTTCCAAAGCCACGGCTAAATCGTCGCTGACCCAAATTAAGGATACTTCCGAGACTGCTCCAGATTCTAGCAGCACGATCGTGAAATTCCGCAGCCGATCGCGCTCTCGATCTATAATTCGCGGTACGCTGGCGGCATTCACGTAAACCGTACCCTCCGCACTGACATTGAGCGACTTTCGCAACTCTTTCTTGGTATGCCGCAATTTGTGGTGCATGTGACCGAATGTTACCAAAGGTACGTGCTTGCCAGCACTGCGAGTGCGATCGATCGCCTCGGCAAAATCCGGGTCGCCCCAATCACCTCCTAACGGCTTCCAATCGCGCCCGCAGGGGTCTTCAGCCGCCTCTCCCAAGCCCGTCGGGCCGGTGTGACCCAAAAAAATCACATTTTCGCAGTCGGCTTCCGCAGCGGCCCCTGCAATGAGTCTGGCAGACTCTGCAAAACTTTCTACCCCAAACCACTCCGAGTAAAAATCGTTGTACTTCCACTCGGGGCCTCCCCAAGTAAACGGGCGACTTCCCACCACAGTTACGTTTAATTCTGGAAAATCTCGCTTACCGTAACCGACGTGAGCTTCTCCGATTAAATCTAACTGCTGTTGCACCCTATTTTCACGCACGCGATCGTAGGGACACTGACTGCGGCCCCATTCTGTCGCCGTGTACCAAGCGTCGTGGTTGCCAAATACTACTGCTTTCGGAATGTCCAAAGATGCGATCGCCCTTACCACCTCTACCGACTCGTTGCCAAAATCTCCCACAAATAGCGCCAAATCGACCCCCAGGTGTTTTAGGGCCTCGCCGTCTTCGGGTTCCCACCGATCGTGAACATCTCCGATAACTGCTATTTTGATGACTTTAGCCTGATTCATGTGTTACTAAATTCGATCGATCCCTTACCGCTGCTTCAGTGTTTCCAGTTGGCCATGCCGAGCTAGCTTTTGCCTTTAACACTAATCAAAGGTTCACTAAATTATACTGCGCTGCTTTCATCAAAGGATTTGAAATTTGAGATCGCTAGTATTTTTTTAAACTAATTTTTTTAGATGGTCTGGTATTTGTCGGTTTAGGAAAGATTGGCAATCGCTAGATCTACGAGTTGGGAAAAGAGTTCGCGATCTGCCTGTGACATTCCCATCATCGATCGTTCTCGGATCTGGGCTACCAGGGGCGGCAACACATCTTGCAGTTCCCGCCCTGCATCCGTCAGCCAAATGCGCCAGATCCGCCGATCGCGCGTGTCTCTCTCGCGGCGGACTAAGCCTCTTTCTTCCATGCGATCGAGCACGCCTGTCAGCGTCCCGCCCACCTGTTGCAGTTTGTCGCCAATACTGGAAGTCGGCAAACCGTCTTCTTGCCACAAACAGCACAACACCAGCCAGTGAAAATGTGTCAGCCCGAAGGGTTCGAGGATTTCTTGCAGGCGGCGGCTGCCTAACTGTCCCAGCAGTTTGATTCGGTAGCCCAGGCTGTAGGGGGCGAGAATGTCGTGCCACTGAGCTAAATTCGTGCGATCGGGAGCGGATGCGGGAGCCATTGAGATTTTACTTAGGGTTCGTATGGTTAGAATAAGATGTTTTTTGGTAATTGTCAATCACTGGGACAGCTTTCACGACATAGGTCAAAATATCCCGCACCGCTACTTGACTTACACAATTTTTGTGTATATTCTAAATATAGAGCATTCATTTAAGGACGTTACTGATATGGCAATTTCCCTTTTTAGCTCATTATCTCAGCGGTTCTGGCAAGTAGCATCCCAGCTAGTAGCATCCCAGCTAGTAGCATCCCAGCCAGTAGTATCAGTATCCCAGACTGCTGCAAAGCAGGCCGCGATCGCCTCAATTCAGGAAAACACGGACAAAGTTGCAACAGTCACAGAAACTATTAAGCCCGGACAGCGGGGACGCATTTATTTTCAAGGAACGACGTGGTTTGCAATCTGTCCCTACGATGTGGTGCTACCGCCGAAGGCGCGAGTTCGCATCATCGCAGAGCCCGACTCTACGACCTTGATTGTAGAACCCGTGCCAGAGGGCACTAATCCTGCTGTGCTATCTGTCGCGGGAGTTTGAACTGTTTTCAAGAATGCAAAGTGATAGCGGGCATTTGCCCTGTCTGGGAAGGGCAAATGCTTGTAAAGTTTCAAGTATAAGGTACTTAACATTTTTTCAAATTTTGCATAATTTACACACAAAAAATGTTACAATAATAGAGATACTTTCTCAGGGGCACTCAAGATAATGCAGTCCAAAAATAACAGATTAAAGTTAGGACTGTGTTATACCAACGCCAGCAGTTACAATGTCTGGCGAGGCGATCGCGCGTGTTATCCTCAAGAAAGGTGTGATTGGAGCAATAAAAAATACTCATGAAAGATACAAATAGTACGCCAAAAAGAAAAAGACTCAACTTAGATTTGACGCCGGAAGCTTACGAACTGCTGCAACAGTTGGCAGATGAGTCAGGTAAAAACATGGCAGATGTATTGAGAACCGGACTTGCTCTCTATGGAATTGCGCGAGAAGAGAGTAAAAAAGGGCGCTGTCTGGGAGTGGTACAAGATGATAAAGTAATCAAACAAATTGTGACCACTTAAAGCGCAAGTACGATCGAGTCCGATCGAACGATCGCAATCGGGTTAGTTCGTAGTAAGGACTTCAGTCCATTCTTTGTTACGGACTGAAGTCCTTACTACAAACCGTTTGATACAATCGTTTAAATGATGCCGTTTTCTAGATATAATTGTTGCAGGCAACTTTCTACTTCTTTAATATTCATTACTAGCGTTTTCACTGCCACGCTAACTTCATCAAGTATTTCCGCGAACGCTTCTGTATCGTCTTCTGCCAAATCGAAAAAGATTCCTGCTTCTACTTGGATATGGTAATCAACTTTTTTTCTTGAATTGGTGCGAACGATCTGATATTCTTGGATGCGATCGAACACTCGATTTGCGCGATCGATTTTACCTGCTTGTGCTAGAGATTCTGCTTCAACCTTCAAAAAAATAACGACTTTTTCAAACTCATCAAACAACTCGCCGATCAATGAAAATCTATCTTTTATGTCACTTTTGAACTCTTCTAATACAGAACACGATGCGATCGGCGAACCAGTAAATGTATTT
>JBOFTL010000346.1:0-2527 GCA_051652045.1 Microcoleus sp.
GTTTGGAGGGTCTGGAACATCACTTGAATCAACTTAGCGCCCAATTGGAGCGGTTGCAGGAGAGTGTAGATCGTAAGTTCGATCGAGTTTCTTTTGCCCAAGTTTCCCAAGTGTTAGAGCCTGACGCGGTTGAGTCTAAGTCTGCGATCGATAACGATCCTGTTTCTAGTGGTGAGGTGGCTCCTCGCGGGGATACCGATCCTTTATTGGAACGTTTAAGTTCTCTGTTACCTCAAGATTTCTAGATGAGGTAGGCTAATGTAAGCTAGGCTAAAAAGCCTTGAAATGTTATGTTAGCGACTGGTTGGCAGTCGATACAGAATACATAAATTTGTCGATCGCTCTTTTGCAAAAAAGGGCGATCGTTTTGCTATCAGACAGTAAAGTTCAGCAACCGAGTTTCTTTGATATTGAATGCTCAAAAGCAAGAAATTTCCAGAGCAACCCGGTTTTTGTCGCTACCAAATTTATTGGTCATTTATTGGCCATTTATTGGCTGCGAGGACCATCAATGGCATCCCTTGTCGGTGCCACCCCTCCAGGGCTAAAAGAGCTTGGTGGCACTCTCGGAAGATTGATGTTGGAATTCGGAGCAGCAGTGCCGCCAGTATTTGTGTCGCTCGGAGCTGCATTGTTGTTGGGAGTACCAGCGGGAGCAACTCCTGGATTGACATTATTGGGAGTGCCGGCGGGGGCAGTTCCCGGATTGACATTGTTGGGAGTGCCGGAGGGGGCAGTTCCCGGATTGGCATTATTGGGAGTACCAGTGGGAGCCGCTCCCGGATTGCCAACACCGGGAGTGCCGGGATTGGCTGTACCTGCTGGAGTAGTTATCGGAGTACCAGTCGCATCCCTGGTGACGGCATTGGGATTTGGAGCCGCTTGGTTGTTTGGAGCGGGAGCGTTGGTGGGATTGCCTGTTGGCGGTGGTGGTGGGGCGTTTCTAGGATCTGGGGGGTCTGCGTTGGTACCGCACAAGCTAACTAAATCAAAAGTTGTGCCGCTTGGGGTTTTGATATAGCAAACGGGTTCATTTATTAGGGGGTTAGACGCTCTGGGAAAATCGGAAGCTCGGGGCATGGGGCGGCTCAACGCAGTTTCCGCCACCAGTGGAGTCAGGGCAGCCGATAGAGCGACTGTTATTCGCAATAATCTCATCAGCATTTTCTCCAATATTTCTGTCTTTGCTCCAGTATTGCCTAGAAACTCGCAAGTGTCGTCATCCCCAAAGTCGATCGTTCAGGGTACTTAGGGTACACGGTCATGAGCTGCGATCTTCAACTACAGTGATTCGCAGCGACTCACCATATCAGCCGTAAGCAATCGTAAATCCGCCCCGATCGCAATATTTTGTAACTTAACTTAAATATAATTTTTCACGGCTGCAACATCTGGCGAACGCAAAAAGTACAGCTAGAAAAAGCCAAGAGTGCCACAGTCGCATCCTCTGATAAAATCATCTGACTTTGATAGCCGTCGTCAAAAGGTTCTCGAAATACGTGAAGTTGGCGTTCCTGAATATCCAGTACCCAATAATCTTCTATTTGCGATCGAGCGTATTTTTTGCCTTGAATTTCGCAATCATTTACTAACGTATTATCTGCTATTTCTATTAGCAAGTATATTTCTGATGCTATAGGGTGGCTGTCAGCGTATCGTAGTGCATCTGGCATCACAACGGCGATCGAGGGTTTTGGCTGATAATTTTCCAACTGAATTGGTAGCTGCGTTCGCACTAAAACTCGCTCACCTAAAAGTTTTTCCAACAATTTTTCAGCAAGTGTAATGGCAGTAGCATATCCGGTTCCCTGTGTTTTCATATTTTATGATTTTTTTGCGACTGATCTACTTATTAGTTTGAATGATACATTTTAGTCGATCGCACCCCATATAGCGATTTAGGTATTAGATAATAGCCTGTGAAACAGTCGGGCGATCGACATACAAAGAGAGCCAATCGCTGCTGTCAATTCTCACTTGTCAAGTATCAACTGTCAACTGTCAACTTTCAACTCTATTAATCGATATTTTTAGTACCTAATTCTCGGGTCAATGTAAGCATTTAAAATATCAATTGCAATACTGGCGATCGTCACAATTCCAGCAAAAAATACGACTATTCCTTGGACTGTGGGATAGTCCCGCAAGCTAATCGCTTCATACAGGCGATTTGCCAGCCCCGGCCAAGAAAAAGTTACTTCTGTCAAAATAGCACCGCCCAACATTGCTGCAAAAGTCAATCCCAAGACAGTAATCACTGGAATTAGCGCATTTTTCAGGGAGTGAGCCAATAAAATCCGCAATTCTGGAATTCCTCTTGCTCTAGCTGCTTCTACATAATCTGCTTGCATAGTTTGCTTGAGATTAACTCTCACAATTCGCTCGAAAATGCCACTTAACAGAACTCCCAGCGTCAAACTCGGGAGTGCCAAATAATGCAAAGCTGTGACAAACTGACCCAAATTGCCACTCAGCAGGCTATCTACAGTGTACAGTCCGGTGTACCCAACAGGCGCGGGAAATGTTA
>JBOFTL010000347.1:0-2036 GCA_051652045.1 Microcoleus sp.
TGATGTCCGGATACTCATTTTACATAACAGGCGAAACTGAAGAGGAGTTGGAGGTTTATTGACACGCTCTACCCGCACCTCTATGTTAGCATTTTGTCGTAGCAATTCAAAAAATTCTGCGAGCAAATATCGCGGACAATAACCGACAAGGTAGTGGTCTTGAGTGTTTAAAATTAAAGCTCGATCGTCATAGAGATTCTGAAATTCATGAGCTAACCATAACTTTTCCCCAGGCTCAAACTGATTGATGCGATCGATCGCGCTGTTTGGTAGATGTCGCAGCCCGTGCACTAAAAAGTAAAGATGGTACTGTCCTTGTCCGTCAACTTCCGGACAGGGAAAAACAGCAAGTGTATCTGTTTCTCGTTCCCCACCGCTGCGGGCTAAAATTGCCAGAGGATCGTTTTTATCGCTGGGGATATTGAGCCATTCCATAAAACTAGAATAATCGGGGCGCGATCGCGACATTAACCGATTCGCGAACACTGGAAATAAATAAATTGATTTGTAAACTTCATCTAAACGCGGAAACGAAGCCAAAGGTTTAAAATCACATTGTTCTTCAGCTTCTTTTACGCCTTGTGTATAGACAAATTTATAGATTTCTCCATCAAATGTTAGCCGACCAATTAGGAACCAATAGCGACTAACTGGGTCTTGCCATGCCAAAAATAATGTTTGTGGTGTCTTCAAGGTAGTGTTTCCCTCAAGGTAAGTAGTCTTTGTTTATTAATTTCTAAAATTTTCTGAGCAAAATTGCTTGCTTCGGTGGAGATGCGCGAGCGATCGATGCGATTAAAAATATCTAAAATATTGGCGGGTGAGATATCTTCAATTCGCGCTAACCACACACTAGCTGCTTCGGGATGGCGACGAGCAGCTAGTGAGAACGCATCAAAAGTTTTCAGAGTTTTTTTATCGCCAACACTGCCATAAAAGGCTGAAAAACATTTGTTTGCATAAGCCTGAATTGAGCGTTTCTGTCTTTGAGAATCAGAGAGTTCGCGTCCTAAACTGGAAGCATGGTCATAAGTTGGTGCTAGGTGTTCTTTTTGTTCTGAATTAGATGCTGTTTTCATGCGGACAATCCCCCAGTTTTCATGGTGACGGTCCCCGTTGCCAATCCACGCATCTAACAAAAGATAGCCAACAAATACATCTACTGCTTTTTGGATACCAGAGGGCGGTGTCCAATCAATGGGTAAATTTACAGACTCCTTGACTATTACGCTTAGCACTAAATCGATTGTATGCTGTGATGTACCGTAGGTGCTAAAAGTTGGGTAATTTGGCACAATAGAGGTCAGAAGCTCGTTGCCATGCACGAGTGTTCCCCCTTGTGGTAAAAAGTTAGGTGAGAGTACACCGCGCTCGCCTTCCCAAGTTGAAGCCAATTCGTACACAGCGTGAGGAAGTCCGATGAGTTCGCATAATTGAGATGCGACTTTTTCGGCCCAATCTTCCCCCAAGTTGAGTCGCGTTTGCTTGTACAAACAACGATGGAGTTCTTTGTGGTGGAGCCAAAACTTATATTTGCTTCCTAGAGTTTCATTTGAGGATGTTTCATAAGCTTCTTGCGTAACCAGCAAGATTGGGAACTCATCGTTCATAAAAAAGTAATAAGTCTAAATTCCTGCTTCCCGAAACAGGGAAACAGGCGAGAATTTATACATAATATTAGGGATTAGCAGTAGCGCATCACATCTTCGCCACATTCGTCAGCCAAATAACACAAAGCTCGAAAGCGCAACCCGATTAATTGCTCGTAAACGGGGTTCAGCTTGCACAGCGGCGGAATGTAAAATAGAGGCCGATCGAAAAATTTGACTTCTCTCTCAAACGGACACTGGGCGGGAATTAACTGACACAGCAACCGAGCTAATTTAGGAGTTTTTACTTCGATCTCATCCAGACGCTGCTTGATTGAATACAAAGGATCGAAGGGCGTCTGGCGGCGGTTGTGGATGTAATTTTGCGAACTGGCAGCGGCACTAACTGCGGTATCTTGTGGGGTGTGTCCTGCAAAAATTGGCAGG
>JBOFTL010000348.1:0-4616 GCA_051652045.1 Microcoleus sp.
GAGCTCGCTACCGGTAAGTAACAAATTTCCTTCGCTATCCCACCAGCCCAACCATTGTAACGTGCCGTCAGATTCGGGAAGTTGCGTGTGGTGGGGACAGGCGGGAGGCAACGCTGTGGGGTTGAGATTTTGGGTCATAGCATTGAACCGAGGGAGGGGGGGGAGAGGATTTTTGATATGCGATCGAAATCTACAATTTAAATGCACAATAGCTTACTCACCTACATCATAACGTTCGATCGGCACAGCTATTTCTTGCAGCACGATTTCAGATAGTTTTTCCACTCTGTCGAATTCAGTATTGACAATTACAGTGCGACACTTACGTAAATCCTAAAATCAGCCAGTAATTTTTATAAGGCATCATCTGATTTTGTAGATTTTTGGGATGAATGGCTAAAAACTGGAAAACCTATGTGGTGTTTTTGGGAGTTTATAAAGAGTTGGTGGACGAGCGAGTTCGGCAATGGAGAAAGAAGCGGTAGAGGCGGAGGAGATTGCCTCGCAACTATCGGCATTATTAACACCAGCCATTACCTCACAAGAAAATTACTACCGTCAACTGGGTTTGCGAGGAAGAATTCTTAACCTACCCTTGATGGTAGCAGCAGTATTAACTTTACGCTCGGCGATTTGAATGTCAGACCTCCAAGCTGTACCTGGAATGCTCGATCGATTTAAATGCGTAACAGCTTACTGCATACTTTGTCTTTCATCTCTCTTGAATTTTATCATCTTTATCTAAGATTTTTTCCATCAATATACATTTTTTGTGAGGAGCTAGATTGCCAAATATTTTGACGCCTTGATATTCATAGTCTTGATATTCGATTGCCACAATTTCTTTGAATCCTAATTGCAAAAAAATATGCTGTGAAATAATGCCTGTTGCTTCACAAATTGCTTTTAAAAAAAACTTTTTAGCATTTTTTATATTGTTGTCTATCAAATATTTGGCGATATTCTGATTGCGATAGCTTGCTTGTACTCCCACCATGAAACAATGCAGTGTATGTTCTTTCTCTTCTATCGATAGTCTGCTCATATATTGCTCTTCAAGTTGAGCAAGCAAAGACAAAATCGGAATAAATTTTACAAAATCATCAAAGATTTGATTACTCTGTTCATTATTTTCCTGAATCAACTTCTCCGAAATTATAAAACCTATTACTTCCCCGGTTGAGTAATCTTTAGCTATGTGTGACAATCCATCTTTTACAGCTTTTTTACAAATGATTTTAGCAAATGGGTAAAATTCATCCTGAGTTATTCCCACCACTTTAGCCAGCGGCTCACTACTGGAAAACACATCTACAATACAGGAAATTGTCTTCTCTAAATCTTGTTCCTGAAAAATTTCATAAATAACTCTCTTTTCTTCTCGCACTGTCATATTCCTTAACTTTATTGAATAATATAGCAATCGCTACATCCGTTATGTTTTGTACATAGTCCGTGTCATACATTCCTTTGTTAAAAAATATCTGCCGGATCTGCTGCTTGCAATTTCCTAACCGCGATCGCCCCGGAAAAGAAACACATAATTACTGTCATTACAAACACAGTTATAATCTTTGCTCCTGTCATGTACATCGGTAAACTCGTCGCATTTCTAGCTAAATTGTACAGCAGTAAAGACACTCCAAACCCCGGTAAATAACCGAGAACTGCCAAAATCAAAGCCTCTTGAAATACCACCCCAAAAAAGTAAAGATCTTGATATCCCATAGCTTTCAGCGTCGCGTATTCCGGCAAGTGGTCGGTAACATCAGTATAAAGAATTTGATAAACAATCACGATGCCGACGATGAATCCCATTGCCGCACCGAGAGTGAACACAAAGCCGATCGCCGTACTTTCTTCCCAATATTTTCTTTCAATCTCGACAAACTCTTCTTTTGTGGAGATTCGCACGTCATTGGGCAAAGTTGCTCTCATTTTTTCGGCAACTGCTTTAACATCCGTTCCCGGCTGCAATTGAACAATTCCTACATCAATTAAACCCTTAGTTCGCCGCGATGAAAAAATTCGCAGAAAGTTCAAATCGCTAGTAACCAGATTGCCATCTGCACCGAAAGATGCTCCTAAAGTAAATAACCCCTTTACCGTAACGCGGCGGTTGTCAACTTCGGTTTCCACTATTTTGCCTTGCTGGAAATACTCGGCTACCGGACCGAATTCTGGGCGCGAAGCTCGATCGAATAAAACCACATCGGAAAGTTGAAGTTTGTCCAAATTATTTTGAACTTCCGGCAGCTCAAAAATCGGATGAGTTGGATCGAAACCGATTACCATAAGTTGGCGGGTATTGCGCTGCTTTGGATCCGGATTTTTCCACAAGCCAAAGCCCAAATATACCGGGCTGATGGCGGTAACGCCGTTAAAACTCAAAGCTTGATACAAGCGCCTTTGGGGAAAGCTTTTCATGGCGATTAAAGCAGTAGATTGAGTGCTTGTAATAAAAATATCTCCTTTTAATTGCGAGTGAAAGCTGATCGAACTTTCAAATAGCGCGTCTCTAAACCCGAACTGCATAAACATCAGCAAGTCGGCAAATCCGATACCTGCCAGTGCGATGACTAAACGCATTCTTTCGCGAGTTAACTGTGCCCAAGCTAGAGGTATTTTTGCCATATGCGAAGGAAGAAGGAAGAAGGAAGAGGGAAGAAGGGAGTAATGAGTATCAAGTTCGATCGCCCCAATTACCAATTATCAATTACCAATTACCAATTACCCATTTTAGATATCTATTTTAACCTCAACCTGCAAGTTTGTAAGAGATGAAACTTTTTTACTCGACTCAGGATCGAGGCGAATTCTCACTTCGATAACTCTAGCATCGGTGTCGGCAGCAGGGTCAGTATTCAGGACATCTTTTTTGCCGATTTGTTTGCCGATGCGAGCGACTTTTCCTGTCAAAGTCCCTGCAAAAACTGGGCTGGTAATTGTGGCGCGCTGGCCGTTGCGCACTTTGGGAATGTCGGTTTCGTAGACTTCTGCTACGGCATACATTTGGTCGGTACGGCCGAGTTCTACGATGCCATCTTGAGTGTTGATGCGTTCTCCTTGGCGGGTGTGAACCTTAAGAATGTAGCCGGATACGGGTGATTTTACATAGCTTAAGTTTAAGTCTACTTGAGCTTTTTGTCTGGCTGCGATCGCGCTTTCGACTGCGGCTTGGGCGGCTTGTATATCTTCGGGACGGACTTCGGCTATTTGGTCTAAAGTTGCTCTAGCTTGATTGACTTGTTCTTGACCTGTTTCTGATTTTTGTTTGAGGGTTGCTTCGGCTTGATTGATTTCTTCTCTACCTGTTTCTATCTTTTGGTTGAGTGCCGCTTTGGCTTGGTTGATTTCCTGTCTGCCTGTTTCTAATTTACGCTTGAGATTGGCACGAGATTGATTGATTTCTTGTTGGCCTGTTTCTACTGCTTGTTTGAGGGCTGCTTGAGTTTCGGCTATTTCCTGTTCCAAGGTTTGGACTGTTTTTTCTAAAATAGCTTGCGCTTCTTTAACTTTCTGGCGCGCGGTTTCTACTGCTAAGCGTTTGGTGTCGTAGGCGGAAGCAGAAATTGCGCCTGTTTCTGACAATTCTTTGTTGCGTTTTTCTTCGGCTTCGGCGTTATTTAATTCAGCTTTTAAGCGATCGATCGTAGCATTTTGAGAAGCAATTTCGCCCCGTACTTGAGCTTGCAACCTCGCTAGTTTGGCTTGCTTCACTTCAGTTTCTCTTTGCAGTTGCGCCTCCCATTTGGCAAGATTGGCTCGTTCGGCTTCAGTTTCTCTTTGCAATTGCGATTCCCATTTGGCAACATTTGCTTGTTCGGCTTCGATTTCTCTCCGCATTTGAGCTTCTAAGCGAGCAACATTGGCTGCTTCGGCTTCAGTTTCTCTTTGAACTTGCACTTGAGATTTGGCAACTTCTGCTTGTTGCGCGCCGATTTCCCCGGTTTTTGCGCCTGCTTGAATTTTGGCTAATTCCGCTTGCTTGACTTTGACTTCTTTGTCAGCTTGTTCTAGGGCTGCTTGGAGTCGATCGCGCGTGTCCAGAATTGCTATTATTTGTCCTTGAGTTACTTTATCGCCCTCTTCTACTTTTAATTGTTCGATCCTCGCTCCTTCAGATGCCGATGGGGCTGACAGTTTAATGACTTCTCCCTGTGGAGTCAACCTACCCAAAGCAGTAACGCTGTTGCGGGTAGCTGCTGGGGTCGGATTAGCGGTGGCGGCAGCTTTTAATTCTTGGGCTTTTCTGATTTGAGATACTTGCCAAAAACCAACTGCTGTGGTAATTAGACTGGCTGCTACCAACAAACCGATGATTCCCCGATTTGGCGGTTTCAAGAACAATTTATCTTTGACTTTAGATTCCTTTCCCATGACGTATGAGGTAGCTGACTTACCGATTGAGTTTTGTTGCTGCCACACTACGTATTCTAAACAAATCTTAACTATTTAGGGAAGTCAAAAAGCACTTGAGTCATGTAATGTTCTGCCCAATTTTGACCGAAAGCTTTTTCTAACACGCGACGGGTTTTGTCGTTTTGCTGCTGCTGGGTGCACTAGTAAATTTGGGCTTCGAGAACTTGTTCAGCTTCAGCAGCAGAGACTGGTTC
>JBOFTL010000349.1:0-7656 GCA_051652045.1 Microcoleus sp.
AGGCTACCATCCGAGTTGCATTGCTTGTTGTATCCATTGCATTACATCGGAGGGCGTTACTGGTTGTACTTTTTGCGTAGAAATAATCTGCCACGTTGTAATTGTTCAAGTACAGGTTGAAGATCGGTGGGAACTTGGCGGTATTTCTTGGCGAGGTTTTTCAGTTTTCGCTGAAATTCAGGCGTGAGACGAATCTCAACAAAAGGCGAATCAGTCAACGTCAATTCCCTCCCACAATTGAGAAAGCGGTAATGTTTGTCCGCTCATTGCTTGCTGCCAAGATTGGCGAAAGCTTACTGCTAAAAAATCTGTATTTTCCTCTGTTGTGGCAGCTTGAGTTTCTAGAGAATGAGTGTGTTAGATAATGGTGGATAGAGTTTTAAGTAGTTCAAGCTGCTCGGAAAAAGAGAGCGATCGAGCAAGATGGATGGCTTGTTGAAGTTGTGAAGTCATAGTGAATCCTTTTTTTGTTATTTTACTTTTATTTTACATCGATATGACAACTCACTTGATGCGATCGGAAATCCGGGTTTACCACCCCGCTATTGTCCTGGCATCAAATAGAAAGCTTGACGGCAGTTCGATCGAGATTTTTTTGTGAATTGAAAATGCTGTCATAAGCAGAAGGAAGAGTTGACAGTTGATAGTTGACAGTTGATAACAGTTGACGGTAGAGTTCGACTGTCGGCAACTAAGGTTTTGCTATCAAAAATATTCCAACAACGATCGTCACGCAGCCAGCAGCAATGTTGATTCCTTTCCTAATTTGAGAATTAATCAACAATCTCGCTCGATCTGCCGCGAGTGCGTAACCCAATTTTACACCACCTACAGATACTATAGCAATTGCGATAACGATTGCGATATCAAAATAAGAGATTTGAGAAAGATCGAGAAAAGCAGGAAAAAATCCCAGATAGAATAAGGTTGCTTTTTGATCGCCCAAAGTAATAAATAGCCCGGTTAAAAAACTGGAAAGCAAAGAAGATTTAGCAACTTTTTGGGCCTCCACATCCTGTAATTTCGACTTGCACAGTCCGATTCCCAACCAGATTAAATAAGCCCCACCGAGGTATTTGATTGCAAAAAATAGGCTGCCCATTTTTTGGGCAATTAGGGATAAACCCAAAATAGCTATCAGGATGAAAATGATGTCACCAACTACGATTCCGAGAGTGGTGAAAACGCCGTGAATGAATCCAAATGCGGTCGATCGAGTGGTGACAGCCAATACGCTAATGCTGGGAATAGCTGCTAAGACTGTCATTGCACAAAATAATGCCACAATACTGCTTAATGTCATAGTGGTTTGCATTGGCAGATTATATCAAAGGTTCGTAGTAAGGACTTTAGCCCTTAACGGCCAAAATATGCAATGAGGGATTGAAGTCCCCCCTAAAAATTCAATCGTGGATTGATACCAAATCAAATTTTACTATCGGGCAATATGCGCTCTCTCTCCCTCTCTCTGTACTCTCTGCGCCCTCTGTGTTAATTATAAATATAGCGATCGCAAATCATTTGTACACTTCTTACTCCCTCCCCTTACTAAGGGGAGGGTTGGGGTGGGGTTAAAAATTTATGACTCATTTGCGATCGCTATATGCGTTACATATTTAGCATAAAATCCTCACTACGAACTTGACTAAGGACTGAAGTCCTTACTACGAACCTAAGTTATTTTAGTTGCCCACGATCGCGTACCACAAAGTCACCATCAAGCACAAACTTGCTAAATGCTGCGGCATCAAAGATTTAATCGATTGTTTGGCAATTTTTTGAGTCACAAATACTGTCACTAACAATGCCACAATCAAAGTTAAACCTTGCAAAAAACTAATCACCGCCGGATCGCCAACAAAACTCGGTAAATCCTCTCTAATTTGTCCGAAAGTGGCAAAAGTTACGGGAATCACTCGCCCGCCTTCCTGCAAACCCAACCGCCAATAGTGAGCCAAACTCCCGCCCCAAACTAGAGGTAAATAACCGTAGGCGAGAGTAACAAATGAAAGGGGTTTATAAGTTGTAAACGGGATAGTTTCTGCTTTTCCCAATCGATAAATTGCTTGCATAATTGCCCAAGCAACTAGAGGAATCAGCAGCGGAATAATTAACACCGCGATCGACAGTCCTAAATGAGGTATAAATTGTTCTAAATTGACTTCCAATCCTAATAGGTCGTTTATCTCCGGCAAGCGATGCAAATAGATGCCGCCTAATAAGAGAAATAATAGAGCGACTTCATAACTGTGAGGAACGTGGGTAGTCCACAATTCAATGCCGGGAGGGCGGAGATTTAATTCGACCGATCGATGCGGGCAAGCTTTTAAGCAAGTCATGCACAATACGCAATCTTTATTATCAGTTAATTGGGCGGGATGGGAATAAATCGGACATCCATTTGTGGTCAATCCTTCTCCCAAGCCCGGACCTCCTTTATAACACTGGTAGGTGCTGCATTCCGCCGCACAGGTTCCTTGTTGGGCGCGAAGTTCGACCATTGAAAGTTTAGCAAACAAGCCGTTCATTCCCCCGATCGGGCATAAGTAACGACACCAAAATCGTCGCTCGAAAATCAGGGAAAAAATTACTGCTCCGGCCGTAATCAGCAACAACAAACAACTAGATAAATAGGCGGTATTTTCTAAATCCCACAACTCTTCCCACAGAAATATCAGGGTAAATAATCCGAACATAAACCAACCTCCCCAGGTTTCTGCTTGTTGGCGAGGCCATTTATTGAGGGTTCGCGGGAAGATTTTTAGCGAGAGTTTTTGGACAATTTCCCCATAAATCATAAACGGGCAAAACGCACACCACAACCGCCCGAGGATGGGAAATAATAATAAAATTAACGGCCACCACCAAGCCCAAAAGATATTTAGGGCAAAATTATGCTGTCGATCTTGGGGCGCAACAAACAGGATAATTACCACCAAGGCAAATACCCAAGTGGTAAACCAATAATTCACGCGATCGGGATACCAATCACTTCGTAAAAAGTGGCGCAATTTGGGATAAATATTTAATAAATTTACCCGAAACTTTTGTTTCTTCGCCGCCTGAGCCCAAAATACTTCTTCTGTTAATACAGGATTTCCTTGGGCTTGAACTAAAGCGCGATCGACCATTCCTTCCAATTCCCGCAAATTTCCGGGAAAGTCGTAGGCTTGCAAGCGGCGAATTGCTTCCGGCGTGACTTGAGGTTTGACTAATTTCTTTTTGCGACAAATGAGGTTGAGATAGTAATTAACTTGTGCCTCTAAATCTGCTTTTCGCACCCGCAGGGCCGGTACTTTAATCTTATGATGTGCCAGCTTATCTAGCTGGGGTTGCACGGTTTCTGAAATTAAAATTATCCGGGCATTACTCGATCGCGCTGGTGGCGGTATTTGTCCTTCTTTTACGACAGGTGTATAGGTGCGATCGGTTAATAATTGCCGAATTTGAGGGCATAATTGCTGGGGTAATTCTTGCACGTCATTTAAAATTAACGTGCCTTCTCCCAACCATTCTAAAAGTCCCGGTTTACCGCCCAAACGCCCGAATAATTCCGCTCCATTGGCTTGAATCAAAGCACTTTTGATTTGAATTACTGGCTCGCGGCGGCGATCGGAACCGAAATGAATTAAAGCAGCTAAATTGTCTTTTTCTAAGCCCGGTTCGCCTGAGATGATTACGGAGCGATCGTCACTCGATGCAGTGCGAATTTGTTGGCGCAATTTTACCGCATAACGACTGTTACCAATTACGCCCCGTTTTGCCTGCGGTACTAGATAGCTGCGGAGGGCATTTTGACGCTCTTTTTGGTAAGCAATTTCTGCTTCTAGCTGATCTAATTTTGCCGCCAAACGTTGAGCGTAGGCTTCAGCAATCTGTGGATATCTTTGTAGTAAATCGCGCCAGCGATCGACACTAATCACCCAAAATTGACACTCCGTCCGAGCGATAATTCTACTATCTGCCGGTTGCGATCGTTGGAAGGCAGATAAATTGACGATCGCCCCCGGTAATAAACTACTCGCCCACATTAAACCAGGTTGTTGGCGGCGGTATCGATCGGCCTGTCCTCGTTCTAAAATGTAGAGATTGGTAACAGGTGTATCTTCGATTACCACTCGAAATCCGGGGGGAAAAGTTGCCACTTGCATTTGGGCCGCGATCGCCTGTAAAATCTCGCGGGATAAGATGCCTAATTCGGTGTTTGATTCGAGCCAATTAATTAACGTTTCGGTAGACATCGCTTAGCACCTTCATTAAGGTTCGTGTATTTGCCACCAACTTCCATCTAAATTTCATCCCTCTTCGCTCATCCCTTTTATTGTAAAGGCTAATTAAACTGGATAAATCCCGTTAACATTAATACGAAATTTTACCATCTCCTCACTAGCGTTAAAGTATAAAGCAATTCGATCGACAGTCATCTTTTTCTGAACTGCCCACAATAAGCCGCGTCTGGGAATTTGCAAACATCCCCCTAAGTATACTGCTTCGTCTTCGTCTTGTTGTCGGCGTTTGGGAAGCCCAGTTTGAGAATTGTAGCCTACCATCTCGTGTTTGAGAATAATATGGGCGAATTCGTGCATTAGATTAGATTCTTGTCTGGTAGGTGCGTGACGAGAATTATGGACGATCCAAAGAGGATCGTTCCAGATAACTCCTGCTGACCAATTGTCACTATCGCATAATATTTTTACTTGCTCTGGTTCGACATTAGGTACTGTTTCAGCAGTAAAAATTTCTGCCTGGAAATACTTTGCTAAAACTCTTGCGGATAATGGCTGGTAGGCTTTAAAACCTAAAAGATGACGTTTCTCTGTTGCGATCGATTCTAATCTCTGTCGATTATCCGTTGATAGGCTAGTTATTAATCCCACTATAAATTATTCCTCCTCATTTTGATTGTGAGATAAGTCTTTATATGCTGCTTTAACTAAAGATGCTAAAGCATTAGCGATCGCCGGATCGAGATTTTTGTCAGCTCGTAACTGAATAGTAATAGCTTCCGGAGTATTTAAAGCTTTTTCGTCTTCGGTGTTTTTAATTAATTCTGCTGCTGGTACTCCCAACCAATCGCATAAAGCTAAAAAAGTTTCCATGTCTGGGGTCTTGCCATTTTCGACTCGCGAGATAGTAGAAGGGCTCACATTGCCTATTTCCTTGGCTACTTCCCGCAATCCGCGATTCAGACGCTTATTGCGGACTAGATTGGCCAATTTTTCTGTATCTAAATAATTTACCATCGTGTTTCACCAAATATTTTTACGTTTCTCTCTTGACACAAACGTTGAGAGGCGTGTATGCTTGGTGAAACGATTGTATCGCTTGTAAGACCAGATAGAGGTTAAGTAATGTGTACTTAGTGGTGCCAGTAAAAATAGATCGGAAAAGTTGGGTTTGCCCAAAATTTTCGATGCTCAAAAGCCGTGTTTGTTTTGGCAAAAAATGGCTGGAGCATTTTCTGCTACCAGAAAATAGCTTTCTGCACCACCAAGATAATGTGTATGCGCAATTTATGTTTTAGCGATGTCAAGACTGGGCGGAGGCACAGATTACCTTACCAATTGTGTTCACCTGACAAAGGAGCGGTTTTATGGTTACTAGCAATAAAACAGAAATTTTTGACTATCTAGTAATTGGGTCAAAAGAATATCTAGATCGAGACAAAAAATACCCTTATCCAGATTTGCTGCGTCATGGAATGAATGCTTTAGCTCTAGCAATGAACACTGGTAGACATTTTCCTAAAACAATGAATGGTTTTTTGCTGTTATTGGAAGAACCTGTAAAAAATTGGTGTTCCAGTTCTTTTATTCCCAAAGAATTCGATAGTGATTTTGGTTTGATGGATGAGGGTACTCTGAGTGAAGAAGCTAATGATTATCTTGCTGAGGTTTTGCTCGAAAAAGATGGAATTATCGAATCCGCCAGCCCGCTCGTTAAACAACTAGCAATCGATAATTCAAAATTTAAAAAAATTTTAGACAAACTACGAGATGTTTATAATGATTCTGATTCAGAAAGAGTCCAGCAGGAATATTTATCAGTGCGCCGTTTTCTGATTCAAAATCAATACACTACTACCAGTGAGATTCGTAAGAGTTTTATGCGTGCCAAACATATTGCTATCGAAGAAGTCGGAGAGTTATACGAAGAGTGTCAGGAGAATCAAACCTATTGGTATTGCGATCGCTGTGGTGTGTTAACGGAAAAATATGGAAGATTGAAAGGCATAAAACCTAGCTTATGCGGAAATCATCATCAAGACCAAAATTATGTCCATCAAATTACGTGGGACAGAGGTTTACTTCGGATTAAAGATGGCATTCATCAACGAATTTGTTTTCCTGGTATCCCAGAACTTAAGTTGTATTCGGATGTAGAAACATTAAAAAAAACATATCCCAACTATTTACACCAAGTCGAATTATATCCGGGTTTGGATCGTTACGATTTACAGTTGCGCTTCAGCGATGGTACAGTATGGGCGATCGATATTAAAGATGTGCGCGATCCTTATAAACTTGCAAAAAAACTCCTGCCTTTGTATAGCGAGGGAAGTTTGCGTTATGATGAAAGTTTTTATGTAATTAGCGATCGCTGCATAGCAAACTATCCCGACTACTTAGAAATTCTCAGAAAAACAGCAAAAAAACTATCAAAAGCGACTCATCTTATTAGTGAGAAGAGTTTTACAATCCGAGTAAACGACAAAATTACCGAATTAAAAAAAGGAGGAACAGTTTAAATGTCTAGCAAAACTTTATTTGAACCGCCTGCTGATTTTATAAATCGCATCGCAGCTTTAACCGAACAGGGCGTCCTAGAACCCGAATTACTCTTACAAGTCGAACTTGGTTTAGCTTTAATGGAAAAGTTGGGCTTAGATGACGAACCAGTTACCGCAGTCTGGGCAATTTTAAGCGGGATGTTTATCAAACATCCTAAGCTACAGAATTTAAGTGCAGAAGATAAAAGAGCGATCGCAAATGTCAGACAAATTGTGCCTTTTTCAGCTCGCTTCGATTGGCTAAATGCGCTGCGAGACTATATGAGAAATATTCCTGACAATTGGCGAAACTATAATTTTGATAGTCAAGATTTAGACAATCAAATTATCTATGGTGCTAAAAATATTCAACAACTAGCTAATCAATGTATTTATGAAATATGTTTGACTGCTACATTAAACTATCGCCGGGGAAGAATTCAACAAGTAAAAGCTGATGAGTATTATCAATTTGAAGCGGAGACAAAAGAAGAAACTGTAAGGCTACAGGTTAAGCTTACTCAAGAGCAAGTTACAACCTCTTATCCTTTACCCTGGTTTAATGGAGTAAAAGAGCGATCGCCTGTTGCTGTTAATTTTGCTGACTTAGAAGCCGAAGCTATTTTTTTAGATGATAGAGAAGATGTTTTAGCACAGCAATATTCTTGGTCAAATACCGCTAAAGGTAATTGGGTAAAACGTTTTAGCAAACTCAACTATCACAAAGTTTTACCAGGAAACATTGTTGAACAACAACCGGCGCAGATTTTAAATATAGACGGATTTACTCACGTTGCGGGGATGGTAGCATCGGGAAAATCTACCTTATCTTTGCTGTTATCTAGTAGTGTAATTAGAAATCATCCCCAGCGTCGTATAACTATAGT
>JBOFTL010000350.1:0-2277 GCA_051652045.1 Microcoleus sp.
TATAAAACGCCGTAACGGGAATCTTTCTGTAGTAGGAACTATGGATAACAGTACCGTGAAGGAAATTTTGTATACCCTTCATCGGGCTGCAAAGATGCCCGCGTCATAGCGTACTCGCTTGACGTGGGAGTATGTCACAAAAGGCATTTAAGATATAAAAGAAAAAGTAAAGTTCAAAACAAAATGACATCAACTCTGCTTAAATCTACCGGACGATCGCCCCTCAACGCCCCTACAATCCGCCATTTCCCCAACGGTCTTACAGTTATAGCCGAACACTTGCCCGTCGATGCTATCAACCTCAGCGTGTGGCTGAATCTCGGCTCGGCCGTCGAAACCGATGACATCAACGGTATGGCTCACTTTCTCGAACACATGATTTTTAAAGGCACTCCCAGCATTCCCAGCGGAGAATTTGAACGGGCTATAGAACAGCGGGGGGCCGTCACCAATGCTGCCACCAGCCAAGATTACACTAACTACTACATCACCACCGCCCCGAAAGATTTTGCCCAGCTAGCCCCGCTGCAAATTGATGTTTTGCTCAATGCCAGCATTCCCGATGACGCCTTCGAGCGCGAACGATTGGTAGTATTGGAAGAAATTAGGCGTTCCGAAGACAACCCCCGCCGCCGCACCTACCAGCGATCGATGGAACTGGCCTATGAAGTGTTACCCTATAGGCGACCGGTACTCGGTCCGACAGCAACTATCGAACAACTTACCGCCCAGCAAATGCGAGATTTTCACGGTAGCAGGTATCAGCCCGCATCGATGACCGCCGTAGCTGTAGGTAATTTACCGGTCGATGAGTTAATTGAAATTGTCGCAGAAAGTTTTGCAGACAAAAGCAAGGCATCTGGGGGCAAGGTTTATCCGGAATCTCCCACCCCGACATACTCTACAGAATCGCCATTTGCCGCAACAGTCCGCCGGGAATTTGTAGACCCCAGCCTCCAGCAAGCCCGACTGATAATGATGTGGCGGGTTCCCGGTTTCGATCGCATTGTTGAAACCTATGCCCTCGATGTTTTAGCAACAATCTTAGGTCACGGCCGCACTACTCGCTTGGTGAAAGATTTGCGCGAAGATAAAGGGCTAGTCTCGTCAATTTCCGCCAACAACTCGACTCAGCGACTGGGGGGAGTATTCTCGATTTCGGCGCAATTACCAACAGAAAATTTAGCAGCAGTAGAAGCAGCGATTACGGAACACGTTCGCACCCTGCAAACCGAACTGGCGACAGATGCCGAAATTGCCCGCATCCGCACGCAAGTAGCCAATCGATTCGTATTCGGCAACGAAACTCCGAGCGATCGAGCTAGTTTGTACGGTTACTATCAGTCGATGGTAGGAGATATCGCTCCCGCCCTCAACTACGCGGCTTGCATCCAAGCCTTAACTGCTGAAGATTTGCGGGATGCAGCGCGTCAATATCTGTCTCCCGATGCTTGCGGTATTGTGGCGATCCGCCCGAGTGCTGAGTGAACCAGAATAGTCGGTTTGGGCCTGCTGCGAAACTGGCACAGCCCGATCGACCCTCTATCTATGTTTGTCAATCAATCCTGGCTGAGTTTTGACCCAGAGCCGCCAGGAACGTTTTCTATTGTATCGAATCATTAAATACAAAGCATTGAAGGTACGGGCGATCGGTAAAATAGCGTTAATTTTCTGGGAGTATAAACTGGGAATTATTTACGATCGACCAATTCGATCGCAAATCCCAGGATTTATCCTTGGGAGTAGTTCTAAAATCTAAAATCTAAAATCTAAAATCGATCGACGCGGGCAGGAAATTATGAGATTACAAAACTTTCTCAACTCGAAAATTAGGTATGATGCCAGACAAATTGCCGCTGACGACGATCTCAGCCGCCAAATTCAAAGCCGCCTGATTGACTTGGGTTTGCTCAAACCTCCAGTAGACGGTATCTTTGGCCCCATTTCTACAGCCGCTCTCCACAGGTTTCAAACCCTGATGAAGTGCGGCGAACCGGGTTTTTTAGGAGCAGTAACAGCCAAAAAGCTGATCGAAGCTAAACCGGGAGATATTCCCACACCTCCATTAATCCTCAAGATAATCAAAGAAACGGTTTTTAAAGCAAAACCGCTGGCCTCTTCGGCACTTCCCGAGGCGGAAAAACAAGTAATTCCTGCTGGTAAAGAGTTTGAATTGATTGCTTTTGCTCCGATTCGCGGACATATCCGGATTGCATTGCGCAGCCAGTCTTTTAAAGGTTCTGGAGTTTGGTATGTTTTCGCAGGTCACGCTCAAGT
>JBOFTL010000351.1:0-4461 GCA_051652045.1 Microcoleus sp.
AGAATCTACTTGGATTCGCAATTACCCGCTGACGCTAGAACTTCACGTCGAACTTGTAGAAACAGAGTTCTGCAATGCTAATTTCGAGCGATCGCACTTCTTAACCACAATAGTGTTAAACGAAGCCAAAACATTGCTAGAAAAAATCAAGGTTTATGAAGTCACCATCAAGTCTTACTTTTGCCAAAACCAATTACAACTGGCTATAGATATGGGACTGCAAGTTTTGGAAATGCTGGGATGCACCTTGGAAGAACAACCGCTATCCCCGGAGATCGTTGTTGAGGATTTAAGCGATTTTCCGGAAATGAAAGAACCCGAGAAACTGGCATCAATGCAAATCTTAGATGCTCTGAGTAGTGCTGCTTTTGTGGTGAATCCTGAATTATTTATCATAATTGGATTTACACAAGTAAATCTGTGCATCAAATATGGAAATTCGCCCCTATCTGCCCTCGCCTACGCTAACTATTCCCTGTTTCTATCCAGCAGATCGATGGGAGATATAGATTCTGCCTACCGTTACAGCGAACAGGCTTTTAAGCTATTAGATATATTCAATGCCAAAGAAATCAAATGTCAAGTATTGAACGTATTTAACACTCATGTCCGCCACTGGAAAAAGCCTCTCAGACAAACAATAGAACCATTATCAGAAGCAATTCAAGTAGGAGTGGAAAATGGAAATCTCATATTTACGGGTATCGCCTCGATTAACTATTGCACTCATCTATTTTTCGCGGGAGAACCACTAAAATTATTGCAAACTCAATGTGATGATTGCACGAGTTTGGCAGTGAAATACAGGCAAGAATATACACTTACTTTCCTGCATCTGTATCAGCAAGTCGTGTTAAACTTGCTCGGCAAATCAACTGCGCCCTCGCAGTTAGCTGGTGAAGCCTTTGACGAACAGACAGTGGTACCAATTTTGAAGCAGTATAAGAGCTTGACACCGCTGTTCTTTATCTACTCCTACAAAGCCATTCTGCTGTATTTGTTTAAAGAGCCACAGCAGGCTATCGATAGCGCCCGTGAAGCCGAACAGTATGCAGGGGCTATCCCTGGATTTGTAATTGCAGCCCAACACAATTTTTACTACGCTCTAGCTTTGTTAGCTGAATATCCAAACCTGAAGGGCAACGATCGCAGCCAGTGCTTGGAAAAAGTGGCATTACTGCAAGAAAAAATGCGGGAATGGGCGGCGTACTCGCCGTCAAACTTCCAGCACAAATACGATTTAGTTCAAGCAGAAATAGCGCGAGTTTTGGGGCAGCACGAAGCAGCAATGGATGGTTACGATCGCGCCATTCAAGCAGCAGCAGACAACCATTACATTCACGAAGCAGCGATTGCTAACGAACTGGCATTTGAGTTTCACCTAGCCCGCAGTAGGGAAAAAATGGCTAAATTTTACCTGCAAGAAGCTTACCACTGCTACAATCGCTGGGGAGCTCAAGCAAAACTTAAAGATTTAAAATTGAGATACCCTAACTTACTGCTGCCAACCCCAAATGTCGGTGTTGCAGACACAGAGGGCGTGAAAATGGGAATAGATTTTGAATCATTTATGCAAGCGTCCCAGGCAATTTCTGGCGAAACAGTGCTGAGCAAACTTGTTAATAAATTGCTAAAAATAGCTATTCAGAATGCTGGAGCTCGGAAAGGATGCCTCATTTTAGTAGAGTCAAACAATTTACGAATTGTTGCTACTGGAAAATCTTCAGGTAGCGATGTTGATGTCAGCGTACTGCTATCGGAACCCGTACAAAACTCTACTGCGGTGCCCGCCCGCATCCTCAATTACGTGTGGCAAACTCAAAGGAGTTTGGTTCTTGATGATGCCCGCTGCGAAACCAAATTTGCCAGTGATTCTTACATTGAAAACCACCAATTGAAGTCTGTATTGTGCGCACCGATTGTCGATCGAGGCAAAGTTGTCGGCTTGCTTTATTTAGAAAACAATCTCGCTCCCGGAATGTTTAATCCTGCGAGGTTAGAGATTGTAAAACTCCTAGCATCTCAAGCCGCTACCTCGATTGAAAACGCTCGCCTCATCAGTCATTTAGAAGCAGCTAACCAAAAATTAGCAGGTCACAGCCGAGATTTAGAAGACAAAGTTCGAGAGAAAACCCAAGAATTGCAAGAAAAAAACCAGCATCTTACCCTTACCCTGCAAACTTTGCAACAAACTCAGGCACAACTGATTCAAACTGAAAAAATGTCTTCTTTGGGGCAAGTGACTGCTGGAATGGCCCACGAAATCAACAATCCGATCGGCTTTATCTTTAGCAATCTCACTCACGCAAAAGAATATGCCGCACAATTGCTAGAACTGATTCATACTTACCAAGAAATCTATCCCGAACCTGCTCCCGAAATTGCAGAATTAATCGAAGATATCGAATTGGATTACATTGAGGAAGATTTTCCCAAAATGCTCGAATCGATGCGCAGCGGAGCCGATCGCATTCGATCGATTATCCTCAGCTTGCGGAATTTCTCGCGATTGGATGAATCGGAACTTAAAGCAGTTGACATTCACGAAGGAATTCAGAGTACGCTGCTAATTTTGCAGCACCGACAAAAAGCGGCTGGAATTCAAACGATCGAAGAATACGCAGAAAAATTGCCGCTAGTAGAATGCTACACGAGTCAGCTCAATCAAGTGTTGATGAACATTTTTAGCAACGCGATCGATGCTTTGGAAATGAATTTCGACACATCTAAAAAGGGATCTGGTGCAGCAATTGCCACCTCTTATTTACCAACTATTAAGATTCGCACCTATACTACCAGCGATTCGCGAATTGCTATCTCAATTTCTGATAACGGACAGGGGATGACAGAGGATGTCTGCGCTAAAATTTTCGATCCTTTCTTTACTACCAAACCCATTGGCAAAGGTACTGGCTTAGGACTGTCCGTTGCTTACTCGATTGTAGAGAAACATGGCGGTAAATTGCGCTGCATTTCTGAACTCGGTAAGGGAACAGAATTGATTGTGGAAATTCCGATAAAACAGTCAAAAACTTGTTGATATCGCGTTCGCCAACAGCTTTAAATATTGCCGACAACTTAAATAGGACTTGCTGAAAAGAAGTTCGATCGTAGAATCAGCTTGTGTTTCAACCTATTTGGCACAGGTATCGAGTGCAAGAGTTACCCGTCTGTTGGGTAAAAAATACTTGCATTTACGCTCTCTGGCAGGCTGGGAACATCGGAAAATTATTGCCCCCAACAATTGTACAAAACTGTTGCCTGTTGCCTGTTGCCTGTGACCTGTTGCCTGTTGCCTGTTGCCTATTCCCTGTTGCCTGTTGCCTGTTGCCTATTCCCTCTTGCCTGTTGCCTATTCCCTATTTCCTGTTGAGAGTTGATTTCTGACTGTTGCCTGTTGACTAATGAAAAATAATATTAAATCTTTCTTAAGGAGGATGTCAAGAAGATTTGAATCCGATATTGCATTCATTTCCAAGCTGCAATAATGATGCTACAGCCGTAGAAAAGCGACAAGCAAATTTTATTTTTTCTAATATAGAAAAACAGGGTCTAAATACCGATAGAATGATGATAACTGCCATCTTTCTTCAGTCTATAAAATTTTAGTAAAAGCAAATATTAAAAAAATATAAATAAATTTAATCGTTCTCAGCCTTGACTTTTATTGTTGGCTGTTGATACCGTTTGTAATCAATACAAATTTCAAAAAAGCAAGCAACAAATACTTAGCAAAAATAAAAAAGAGTAAAATTTTGACTTCTCCCAACACGCTGAAGCGCTGAGGGTGTTTGGCGGGGTAACAGTGCGGATAATTTGCTCGGAAAATTTGAGCTTATGAGTTGCAGTTGTTTTTGAAATTGACGGAAAATCAGTTCACAATCAATTCACAAGTTTACAACAGAAGAGGAAACTATGCAATTATTACAAGAACATAAAGCATTTAGCAAAGCCGTGTCCAAAATGATCGCTCAATCTTGGTGCGATCCGACTTTCAAGCAAGAGTTCATCAACAACCCTGAAAGCAAATTTGCAGCAGCAGGAGTGATGATTCCAGATAACGTCAACCTGCAATTAGATCCCTCGGCTTACGGAAATTTGAAAATCGAACAAACCGAGCTGAACAACTCTCCTGCATTTACCTACATGATTCCCCTAGCATCCAAAGCAGGCGATGTTGCTGACGAAGATTTAACACCTTGGACTGCTGGAAAAACAACGCCAGCAATTCCTGGATGTTGCTGCTAATCGGAATATCCCGCGATTGAGGTGGTTGTTTTCTCAATAGAAAATGCCACCGATTAAAGAAGAAAAATTGCGTGCAATTTTTCTTCTTTATTTTTTTAGATATTAAAAAGCAAGAAATAAAAATCTCCGATTTCACTGAGAACAAGATCATACCGAGTCGAGGCAATGCTCAACAAACCGCAATTTAAACGCTGTTTTCATTTAGAAACAGTT
>JBOFTL010000352.1:0-6811 GCA_051652045.1 Microcoleus sp.
TAAAACGCCGTAACGGGAATCTTTCTGTAGTAGGAACTATGGATAACAGTACCGTGAAGGAAATTTTGCATACCCTTCATCGGGCTGCAAAGATGCCTACATCATAGCTGTAATCAGCTTGATGTAGGAGTATGTCACAGTAGCACCGGGAGAAACCGGATGGGAATTTACCGCAATTGGAGGTCAAACCTACGAACAGACTTACGATGTGCTAGCAGATACAATTTTTTACAGCCGCCATCCCCAACGGGCCCATCAACCAATTGGCAAGGGCGATCGAGTTAGTACCAGTGAATGGTTGGCAATCCGACGCGAGATGTATATTTCTAATTGCGGATTGTGAGGCTAAATACCTCGCCTGTGAAGCACCTAGTGCTGATATTTTCCAGCAGCAAAATGGCTGCTGTAAATTGACTCAAATTTGGCAATCGATCGGGCGAGTAAGTTATTTCAAAATTAGGATTTTGTACCCATGAATCAGAATCATTGGAGAGGCGATCGCGCTTTGATTGCGACTAGAATTATAGCTGTCTCGATCGGGGCGATCGCCCTGGGATATCCAACTTTTGCAAGTGCTGCTGCGTCGCAACAAACGCCCAGCGAATGCAGTTCAAGCATCGCTCCTAGCAGTGAAAATAGCAGTGAAAAAAAATGCATCGATCGTGTTGCAAAAGTCTTAACTAGCGAAACTTTAACTCAACAAGTTCAAATCAAAAGTGAATTTTTTGCGAATGCCTCTACCAGAGTACCTTTGAAAAAAGGTATGCCTTATCAAGAGGCGCGTCAAATCCTGATTCAACAAGGTTGGAGGCCCAACTTAGAGGGTGAAACTAACCTGAATTCTCTTACGGTTAAAGAACTATTTGATTTCGGATATCGAGAGATTCAAGATTGCGCGGGGACGGGAGAAGGGCCTTGTCGCTTTGAGTTTGTCAATCGCCAAGGAGAACAGTTAGTTGTAGTGGCTACAACAATGGGAAATCCCAATAATATAAAACGTTTTGTGAGGAATTGGTGGATTGAAAAAAAAGACAGATAGCGATCCAAATATTTAATTTTGGGAGATGTCTATTAGCATTATAGCAGTTTTCATGAAGCGCGATCGAGGCGGATCGATGTAGATAAACGCAGATAAATTCGATCGACTCTCAACTCAAGCGGGCGGGCACTCTTGGCACATGAACGACCCCAAACTCTCAGATGCAATCGGGCGTTATCCGAGTTTAGGGTCGAACCCTACGATCGACTCTCAACTCTCAACTGAATTTTCAACTACATCAACAAACTTGATATTTGCGATAAACTATGTTTCGACCAGTAAATTCGAGGTTTCCCACAACATGAGTTCCCCTGCAACTGCTACCTCCGACATCGAACCGCAATCGACTCAGCCTCCCGCAACCAATGGCAAAGTACCAGCCGCCGCTTTGACAACTGCTGCGGAAAAGCCCAAAAAACCTTGGACGATCGAAGATAGTGAAAAATTGTACCGGATTCAAGGTTGGGGCGAACCTTACTTTTCGATTAATGCCGCAGGTCACGTTACAGTATCTCCGAAGGGCGATCGCGGCGGTTCCCTAGATTTGTACGAATTGGTAGAATCGCTGAAACAGCGCAATTTGGCTCTGCCTCTGTTGGTGCGATTTTCTGATATTTTAGAAGACAGGATCGAGCGCTTGAATTCTTGTTTTGCCAGAGCGATCGCCCGTTACAATTACAAAAATGTCTATCGCGGCGTTTTTCCCGTTAAATGCAACCAGCAACGCCATTTAATTGAAAATTTAGTGCGTTTCGGCGAACCCCATCACTTCGGACTTGAAGCCGGATCGAAGCCGGAATTAATGATTGCTTTGGCACTGTTAAAAACTCCGGGGGCGTTGTTGATTTGCAACGGTTATAAAGACAAAGAATACGTAGAAACTGCTGTTTTAGCGCAGCGTTTGGGGCAAACTTCTGTAATTGTTTTGGAGCAAGTTGAAGAAGTGCAACTGGCAATTGCAGCTAGCAAATCTTTGGGAATTAAACCTGTTTTGGGAGTGCGGGCCAAACTCACAACCAAAGGTGTCGGACGCTGGGGAGGTTCTACGGGCGATCGAGCTAAATTCGGCTTGACAATTCCTGAAATTATCCAAGCTGTCAGCGAACTTAAAAAAGCTGGAATGTTGGATTGTTTGCAATTATTGCACTTTCACATCGGCTCGCAAATTTCCTCAATTAGCGTCATCAAAGAAGCGATTCGAGAAGCCAGTCACATTTATGTAGAATTGGCTAAATTGGGAGCTGATATGAAGTATTTAGATGTCGGCGGCGGACTCGGCGTCGATTACGATGGTTCTAAAACCAACTTCCACGCTTCCAAAAATTACAATATGCAAAACTACGCTAACGACGTAGTAGCTGGAATTAAAGATGCTTGCGACGAGCGCAAAATACCCGTACCGATTATCATTAGCGAAAGCGGGCGGGCGATCGCATCCCACCAATCAGTCTTAATTTTTGACGTACTCGGCACTAGCAATGTTCCCCGAGAAATACCCGAACCTGTAGGCGAAGACGCGCATCAAATCCCCCGCAATCTCTACGAAATTTACCAGTCGATCGGGCCGGAAAACTATCAAGAAGCCTATAACGATGCCATTCAATTTAAGGAAGAAGCAATCAGCTTGTTTAACTTAGGTTATTTGGGAATTGTCGAACGGGCAAAAACCGAACAATTGTACTGGGCTTGCTGCGAAAAAATTCAGGCGATCGCGCGGCAAAAAGAATACGTACCGGACGATTTAGAAGATTTAGAAAAAGTGATGGCGTCAATTTATTACGTCAATCTATCAGTCTTTCGATCGGCACCGGATTCTTGGGCGATAAATCAATTGTTCCCAATTATGCCAATTAACCGCCTCGACGAAGAACCGACTCAACGGGGAATTTTAGCGGATCTCACCTGCGACAGCGACGGCAAAATCGATCAATTTATCGACTTGCGAGATGTCAAATCTGTTTTGGAATTGCACTCTCTCAAAACCGGAGAACCTTACTATTTGGCTCTATTTTTAGGAGGTGCATATCAAGAAATTATGGGCAATTTGCACAACTTATTCGGCGATGCAAATGTCGTTCACATCCAGCTAACACCTTCCGGCTACAATATCGAACACGTCGTGAAAGGCGATACCATGAAAGAAGTTCTCAGCTACGTGCAGTACGATGCAGAAAATTTGATAGAAAGCATCCGCCGCCAAACAGAAGAAGCACTGCAAAGCAAGAAAATTACCCTTGCCGAGTCGCAACTTTTAGTGCAAAATTACGAGCGGAGTTTGAGTCGGTATACTTATCTTCAATCTTAATTCGTAGTGCAGATGTAGCACTTTTTTTGAAGTGTGAGTTAAATAGAGATCGTAGGGACACGGCACTGCCGTGTCCTTGGGGGGATTATTCGAGATGCGAGCCTACTTCAGGTACAATCTGCTGTAAGTCCACTACATATTGCGGACTGAAGTCCACACTACGAACCGATCTTAATTGCGATCTATTTTAGGTCTGGAATAGGGAATTGGGGATTGGGTATTTTAGATTGAATCATTGACGATCGCACTTCCCATCACCAATTACCAATTACCAATTACCCCTCATTCAGTAGCGCCGAGAATCTCTGCAATCGCCCGCCTTTCTTCTCCTACTTGAGAAGGCAAAACTTGGCGTGCGTCGGTAATTAACCAATCCAAAGCTGCCGCTTGCAAATCGATCGCAGCGCCGATTTTATCTACGCAATAACGTCCGAATACCAGCTTATCAACCAACCGCACCTCCGGCCCCAAACGCGAATATTCAAAAATCACGCTATTTTCCACAGTCGCCCCGCTGCACACCCAACAATTCGGGCCGATCATCGTCGGGCCGACAATTTTTGCCCCGTCTTCAATTTTGGTCATAGCACCAATATAAACCGGCCCGGTAATATCAACCTTATCCCAATTTACTGCCACATTCAAACCAGTATAAATTCCGGGATGAACTTCAATTCCCGGAATCGAAACATTTTTAACTTGTCCCGAAAGTACGCTCTGAATTGCTTGCCAATAATCAGGAACTTTGCCGATATCCACCCACTCAAAATCCATGCTGATTCCGTAAAACGGCGCGCCTTTTGCCACTAATTCAGGGAATAACTGCGAGCCGATATCGTATTCGACACCAGAAGGAATGTAATTGAATATTTCCGGTTCAAAAATGTAAATACCGGTGTTGATGTCGGTACTCAAAGCTTCCTCTACCGACGGCTTTTCTTGGAATGCTTTAATTTTTCCCGACTCATCAGTAACTACTACCCCATAACTCGAAACTTCTTCGCGGGGAACCGATTTCATAATAATAGTAGCGATCGCCCCTTTTTCGCGATGCCATTTCACAGCAGCAGTCAAATCCAAGTCAATCAAAGCGTCTCCGCACAGCACCACAAAAGTATCGTCAAAAAACGGAGAAAAGTCTTGAATTCGCCTCATCCCACCGGCCGAACCGACAGCTTCACCAATCATTTTGCCGTCTTCAATCCGCCCTTCAAAAGAATAGCCAATTTGTACGCCAAACTTTTGACCGTCTCTAAAATAGTTTTCAATCACGTCAGCCAGGTGAGAAACATTGACCATAATCTGGTCAAATCCATGTTGGCGGAGCAATTCAACCAAGAACTCCATCACCGGCTTTTGCAGGATGGGGATCATCGGTTTGGGCGTTATGTTAGTAATGGGACGGACGCGAGTGCCTTTACCGGCCGCCAGAATCATGGCTTTCATTGTCAACTTCCTCAACCTTCTGTTAATATATCAACTCAACAATTATTAGATGCTAGAGGTCGCGATCGCTCTTGGCGATAGATCGCGCACAAAACCTGACTTGTTTATTGGCGACATCCTACCAGGCTATCGATGATTCGCAATCGATCCTCAAGATCGATCGCGCACAAAACCTAACTTGTTTATAGGCGACATCCTACCAGGACATCGGTCAATATTAACAATTTAGCTCGATCGAAAAAGCAGGAATCAGATATCGGGAAGAATCGATCGGATTTTGAGGTCTTGATAAAATTCTTCCTGAACCAACTCTACTTTAGACTGAGCTGATAGCAGTAGTAGGGCCCAAAAAATTCCCACGCGGTCGCCATTTGGCAAGTGAATTTCCCCGGTGGGTGCCGGGTCTTCGGAACCGACAGCAGAGTGCAAATCCTTACCAGACCACAATTCCAGCAATTTCTCCAAGTCGAGCCAGCCCTCTCCCATATCGGCCCCCCGTTCAAGCAGAAACCGTTCGAGTTCCCCTGCTGTTTCCACCAAGTTCTCCTGGTGAGCTAGCTCGGCTATTGCCTTAGCTGCTTGGGAGCGCGTTTTTGCAGTTGAACGACGGCGTGGAGTAACTGTCTGTTCCATTGCCGCTTTCATTAGCTGCAACTGTTCGATCAGTTCTGGGAGAGTCACCGGTCGTTTTTGGGGTAACTGTGCCACTCCCCGGCGGCGCAATTGCCGTTCTAAATTCTGTGGTAATCGGCGGTTGGAAGTGCTATCTGCCTCTTCTGGCGCCTCATCCTCCGACAAGTCGGGATTCTCGGGAGATTCTGAGAGTACAAGACTTTCTGCTTTGAGCAAGACTAGCATTGAGGCATACAAAAACGCCTGTCCCGAGTGGGATAAATCGGAGAAATCCGCACTCGGATCGGCATCGCGGGCGGCATTAAGCTTGCTCAAACATCGATCGAACACTTCAATTACCTGCACGTCCCAAGGATCGATTTCTCCTCGTTCTGCCAGGTTAATTAATAGTGCGATACTCTCGGAAATCGCCTCTAAATCCTCTCTGTCTTTGGAAACAACCATGCGATTTTAGATTTTCGATTTTAGATTTTCGATTGAAGAATTGGGAATTGGGAATTGGGCATTGGGAATTGGGCATTGGGCATTGGGAATTGGGAATTGGGCATTGGGAATTGGGCATTGGGCATTGAGGATTGAGCATTGACAACTATCAATCGATCGACTATCGACTATCAATAGATCGCGAGCGGGGACGCTCGCACTACAACTCTCAACTATCAACTCTCAACTATCAACTCTCAACTATCAACTCTCCACTGATGTTGCTGTTTCTAAACTCGTCGGTGCACTTTCTAACAACGGTGTTTTTTCCTCTACCTCTGTTTTAAAGCGTTCGATATCTTGTTCTAATTCCTGAATTCGCTGTTCTTTTTGGCGAATTTGACGGTTTTCTTGGCGCGATGAAATCGTCCGCTGCATTCTCGACCACAAACTGAACAGCCAAGCTAAAATTGCTCCCAATCCAGTTGCTATAATTAATTCTACGCACAGCGGTGCTTGCACTCGAACGCCTTTGATAAGTTGCACGGTTGTCGGCTCAGTATTTTCAATGCTGAACAAAACTAGAGCCAAGCAAATCAAAAAGATGAATAAGAAATTTAGCGATCGCATTTTCTCTGTTCCTAGTTTTCAGTCCTTAATTTTTCCTATTTCGATAGTTCGTACTTTTTGCTATTTGTCAAGTACATAAATTACCAAACAAATTACCAAACAGTCTTGTTAGCTGCATTTTTTGTGTGAGGTTCGCAGCCGCCAGAGCGATTGACTGTTTTTGTAAAGATGCTCCTGCTATTTTTAATAATAACACAAACTAGCTATTTTAGATTTTAGATTTTAGATTTTAGATTTTAGATTTTTTTTGAGCTTTGTGATTTAGGAAATCGATCGGGATAAGTAAGGTTTGTAGTGCAGACTTCAGTCCGATAGATGTGCCGATTCTCAACCGC
>JBOFTL010000353.1:0-5590 GCA_051652045.1 Microcoleus sp.
GCAAAATTACCAAATTCGGAAACTTCTGGACCGCACCGATTAAACTTTCAGATTCAGACGGTGGCAGAAAGTCCATAAAAGCCTCATCTACCACCACCAAACCCAACTGCCCGACAAGAGGCAAAATCGCCTCTCTATCGAACAGCAAACCCGCAGGATTGTGCGGGTTGTTCAGCAGCAAACCTCGCGACGCACCGCCGCAGGAAGGAACGGAGAAACTGCAAACAGCAGAGATGGGGGAACGAGAAACGGATAAACCATCCGTTACAGCATTTCCAGCAAACTCGCTGGCGGCGCGATCGCGCCACACCTCCAAATCCAAAGGACATTCCAGCACCTGGGCACCGAAAGCCCTCAAAGCTCGAAAATAATCGCCAAAAGCGGGCGTGACCAAATAAGTCCCATCCAATTCTGACAAATCCCGAGCGGCCCAAGTCAACAGTTCCGCCGATCCATTCCCCGGCAAAATCCAATCCGGGTCAACATTCAAAGCCTCACCCAAAGCAGCCCTCAACTCTCCATAATCCGGATCTGGGTAAGCTGTCAGACTGCTTTCGCCCTCCCGAATCGCAGCAAGAGCAGACTTCGGAGGACCCAAAGGGCTGATACTGGCAGAAAAATCGAGAATAGCAGAGGTAGGGCAGCCAGCCACTGCGGCTGCCCAAGCTAAATTCCCCCCGTGCGCAGGTCTAGTCAAGACTCAGTTCGCCGGCAGCTAGGAGTTTTTCGGCGGTGCAACTCTGTCCTTAAACAACTTGCCCGCTGAAAACGCAGGGACTTTCGTTGCCGGGATTTCCATCTTGTCGCCGGTTTTGGGGTTGCGGCCCTCACGGGCCTTGCGTTCCCTCGACTCAAACGAGCCAAAACCCACCAGAGTCACTTTGTCGCCGTCGGAAACAGCTTCCATGATTGCTTCCAAGGCAGCGCTCAACACCGCATCTGCTTGTTTTTTAGTGACGCTAGCCTTGTCAGCCACTGCATCAACCAATTCACCTTTGTTCATTGCACACTCCTTAAGGATTCGCAAAATACGTTAAACAGAGTTCAACTATTAGCTGTGAGCTATCAACTGCATTCGGGTTGGGATTCGGATGTTCGGGTTCCAAACACTCCTGTCCTGGCACCCTCCTGAAGAACTCCTGTTGAATACCAATTACCCTAGGGTAATTGGTCTGAAAAGGAATTTTGGTTTTTAACTGCTGAAAACCCCACAGAATCTAATTTTCACTGCATTATTCTAAAGTCTGACCGGTCTATATGGATAGGTGGAACCTTTAATTTATATGGAGTTTGACAATTTTTAGAATTAATGACTGAATTTTGATACAAAAATACCACCTCAGAGATAGAATTTCTCTCTTTGGTGGCTTACACAGCCAGCAACCTGCAAAAAAAAATGAATAAAATGTCATTTGTCAAGAGGTGAAAGCAAATTTTTTTCTGCCTCTGTTAGGGGAGAGTGGGGGAGTGGGAGAGGGAGAGAGGGGGAGAGTGGGAAAATTACCAATTCTCAACTCTCAACTCTCAACTCTCAACTCTCAACTAACTTCTATCGAGGCTGAACTGGCTGACTCCGCTGCAACAGTTGGCGGGCGTCGGGACTGATATTGTTTTGGTAGCCGAAGTTCGATCGATCGCTATCATCCAAAATCTGCGGCGTCAGCAGCACGATCACTTCCGCCCGCTCGTTTACCTTATTCGTCCTCCTGAACAGCGAACCGATAATCGGTAAATCGCCCAAAATTGGAATCTTGCTCGCCTCAGTCCGCTCATTGTCGCGGATAATCCCCGAAACAATCAAAGTCTGACCGTCCCGCAAGCGAATCAATCCCGATTGCAAAGAACGCTCTTGCAGCAGGACAATTTGGTTGCTACTTGCACCCGTGCTCAACTGTCGCTCAGGACCGATCGCCCTTACCACCGGATTCACCCGCAAAGATACAAAACCGTTATCGTCAACTCGATCGACCGCGACCCCCAACTGCAAACCCGCCTGACCTTTTTGGGCCGTCACCGTTGTCGTACTTTGAGTTTGCGTTGCCTGCGTTTGCTGCGTGATGTTCGTAATCACCTCTTCGGTAATATTCACATTCGCCGTTTCTCCCTCTTGCACGACCAAAGTCGGGTCAGTCAGGATTTTCGCATTACGACTGAGAATATTTGCCTGCAGCGTAGACAGGAAGCGTCTCGGATACTGGAACAGTGGGAACAAGCCAAAAGTGGCGCTACCGGCAGCAGTGAGGTCAGTTAGCGATCCGGGTTCGTAATCGGTAATGCCAACCTGTCTCGGGTTATTAGTAATTGGGGATGTCGGTTGCAGGAATAAGCCGCCTCCTGGAAAAGCCGTCAGCGGCACGTTAACCCGGCGGTTCGGATCGTAGAAAACACTGTCCCTAGCGTCAGTGGGAATATCTCGGTTGTTGATAATCGGCGGATTGGAAATACCACCAGTTACACTATTGCTAGTGGGCGGATTGATGCCTCCAAAATTGGCGACAGCAGCCCCCCCGTCGTTGACGAAGAAACTGTCGTTAATGCCGAAAGAAAAACTACTGTTAGTGTTGTTTGCTCCTGACAAGTTGATGTCAATCACCTTGACGTTAACTGCCACTTGACGGCGGCGCAAATCTAGCTGGGTCAAGAAAGCCACAGCCATATCAACCTTGCGCGGATCTCCCACCAAAGTGATCGAATTCAGCCTCGCATCCGCCAGTACCGACAGCCCCCGCAGCAGCAGCGGGCCGGTGCCTTCTCTGGCACCGATAGCCTTAATGTCCGGTTCCCGAATTTCCACGTCCCGCGCTGCATTTCCCTGGCCCACGGTTTGAATCGTGACCCGAGTAATCGGCAGTTGAGTTTCCGCACCTTGAGCGCTCAAAAAGTTAGCAGCATCGGTGGATCTGACTTGATTGAGCCGCAGAGTCCGCACGATGATATTCCGCGAGTCTATGGGCAAAGTCGTCCCGACAAAAATCGTCCGCCCGACGCGGTTAGCTTGCAGCCCGCTGATCCGCAGTACGTAGTTGAAAACATCCTGCACCGACTCATTTTCGATGTCTAAGGAAATCTTCGGCCCTTCATCACCTGCTGCTCCCGCCTGGGCCGGCGCTGCTGGCTGTCCGGGTCCGGGCGGACCTCCGGCGGTAAAAGCAATATTCAGTCCGGCAGCCCTAGCCAGCAAAGCCAAAACGTCCCGCACGGGGGCGTCGCGCAACACCAAGCGGGGGATGCGTTCGGCCGAACTCAGCTCGATATTTGCCCCCACGGGTGCGATGTTAGAAACGGCGATATCTCCCAGAGGCGGAGCGACGGCACGGGGCAGGAAAGGCGGGGCTTCATTTGTCTGGGATTGAATTTCGCTGGGGAGGGGCGGCCGATCGCCCCTGGTAATATTAACTTGAGGGTTGGGCAGCACTACATCCGGGTTTTGAGAAGTGCGGATTGGGGCCGGCCTAGGGGCTGTTTGGCTCAGTGGCAGACCTGGAGGGGGCGGAGGTGCTGCTTGGGTAGACTGCACGGTGCCGCCAGTGCCGGCAACGCTGAGAGTGATACCTTGGCCTTGTCCCTGAACGATTTGTCCGTTGGGGACGCCGTTGGAGCCTGCCACCACCACGCGGATGCTGTTAGCTTCTGCCTGTCTGACTTCTACAGAAGAAATTCCCGGCGCTGGATTATCTTTCCGGAAGCTGTTGCCTTGGGGCAAGCGAAGCTGGGTGTTGATAATTGTGGCTTGGTAAGTATTGCCACTGTTAATTGCGAAAACTTGCGGTCGATCGCCTTTTTCTGTAGCTAGAACAATATTTACCCCATTATTGGCTTGACTTACTTGCACTCCTGTGACTTGGGTGGGCGCGGCCCACACGGGGGCCTGCGCGACTAAAACTCCAGCAACACTGCTGAAGACTCCACCACTTAAACGTAGATGCTGTTTCACGTTCCCTCCTCTACTAGACTGTTTGTTTTTCAATTAAATTAGTTCGATCGTACTGGTTAACTGCTGCTTTTTTGAACGATTTGCGATCGGCTACTATTTTGCGCCAAAATACCGTCACTCTACATCATTATTAAGGCTTCGGAGTTGCCGCAGCAGCAGGACTCGGGCTGGGAGTTGGCGGTTTTTCTTCTTGTTTGAGCGGCAGCAGGGCGTGCAAGTCAAAAGATGTTTTGATTCTAGTTTGCGGCTGCTCGACGGGAGTTATTTTACCTTTCTGAAAGTCCACCTCTACTCTCTGATTTGATTCTGCCAATTCGGATTTTAAATTTCTCACCACCAACAGCGACTGCATCAACTCCAAATTGCGCGTGAAATTGCGAGTCTGAGCGAAATTACCTTCAAACTCTACCTTAAATTTCTTACGCCGGAGTTTGCCTGCCAAAGCCGATCCGAACGAGCTATCGCTGAGAATATCCGGGTCTGGAGTTGCGACTCCAGGTGCTGCTGCGGTTTTCGGCAAATCTGGCTCAAATTTTGTCAATTTGGCCTTGTCAGATTCGATGCGCACGCCCGCGTTGATGCGGTTAACAAGCTGAGTCATGTCAAACAACAGGGTGTTGGCACTGGCATCACTAGCAAACATTGCCGTCACTGTGGCGCGGCGCTGCTTGGCTTCGTCTTGCTTTGCCTGCGCTTCTGCAGCTTTTTCAATTTTGGCTTGCAATTTCTGCTGCTCTTGTTTGCTGGTGACAATTTTTTGCTTGATTTCGTCACCTTTCTGCATTTCTGGCAGTACGAATTGGGAGCCGAGGTAGCCTGCTACTCCGATGCCGAGAACGGCGACGGCTATAGCTTGGACTTGCGGCGTCAGCTTAATGCCGAAAATTTCAGTTCCTGACTCTTCTGCTTGCCCCCCACTGGGGATAAACTCATTTGCTGCTGTCATGGTTTTTTGACCTCACCTGGTTGGGAATCTAGCACTCCTTTTTCTTGAAGTGATTCGATGCGGATTGCCAGTCCGTCTGCCTGCTTGCTCCGCAATTCTGGGAGCAATTCGGAGGCTTTAGTTGGACTGAGGGACGTTTCAATTTTATATTCCACTACCGGCTTGAGTTTGGGAAGTTCTGAACCCGCACTAGCGCCCGGTGTCCGCACTTGTATTTGTGTGGGGTTGTTTTTTAAGGTGGCTGCGACGAGTTTGGTGTCGGTATCCAAAAAGAAAGGAGAACGCTGGACTAGCAGCATAAAGTCGTTCACTTGGTCGAAGGTGCTGGCAATTCCGGAGATTACTACCGTTGTTGGCGGCGGCGGAACGACTGGGAGGGCTGCTGCTGCCGGAGTCGGGCTTGGGGACGGGCTGGCCCCTGGGGACGGACTCGCTCCTGGGGAAGCGGCGGGGGTAGCAGCCGCAGGTGGGGGCGCTACGGCAACGGGAGATGGGCTGGGGTCAATTTGCTCGATTCTGCCAATTTGCACTCCGGCGGGCGTGCGGGCGCTCAAGTCTTGAAACATCGCCGACCAAGGCTTAATTTGGTCGAATACTCCGGCTAAAGCTTGGTATTCGGCAGTGATTTTGGCAGTTTCGGCATCGATGGCATTGATTGTGCCGGCTTGAGCTTGTAATTTTGCCAGCGTTTGCTCGGCAGCAGCTTGTTC
>JBOFTL010000354.1:0-3741 GCA_051652045.1 Microcoleus sp.
GGAAGTGCTTTTAATTGATTGGTGCTTAATTTCGGAGTCGATTTACCACCACCCGATTCCCATTTTTCCACCTTCCCCAACACCAACGACTCAAGCTGCGTGCACTTGCCAATCTCCGGCGGCAATTCCTCCAACCCCAACCCCGCCAAATCCAATTCTGTGGAGCCCTCATCAGCCGCTTTGTCGATTAACTGCAACAACTCTTCTCGCGTCATATCTTTTGTCGGTGGTAGTCTTCATTTTATTGTGACAGGATTTTTTGGTTGGTGGATGGCAGTTGACAGTTGACAGTTGACAGTTGACAGTTATTTCTGGCCACCCGTGAGGAATCTAAGAAACCGGGTTTTTTTGAGTTTCTACGACTGTAGCGCGTCTTCTCTGTAAAAACCCGGTTTTTGGCCACCCGCATCACCACTATAATTAAAACAACGGTTAAAAGAGGAAAGCCAATGGTAACGAGCCTGAATGTGGATACGGCACTGCTGCAAGAGGCGATCGAACTTACGGGAGAAACGGCGATCGAGAATCTAGTTGAAATTGCCTTGCGCGCATACATTCAACGCCTCAAGCAGATGAAAATCTTAGAACTCTTTGGTACGATCGACTACGAAGAAAGTTACGATTACAAACAGCAGCGAAATATAGCCTAGGTATCCCGTCATGAATGTAATCGTCGATACGGCTATTTGGTCATTAGCGTTGCGCCGAAATTCACCTGAAATGAATTCTGTTGTGGTGAATCAATTGCGATCGCTCATTGCCAACGGTCGAGTTATAATACTCGGAAGCATCCGACAGGAGATATTGTCTGGTGTTCGCACTTCCGAACAATTCGATCGTCTCCGCGATACCTTACGCGCTTTTCCCGACTTGAATTTAGTTGAGGCAGACTACGAACTCGCTGCTGAATTTTGTAACACTTATCGCCGCAATGGCATCCAAGGTTCAAATACTGATTTTCTGATCTGTGCTGCTGCCCATCGTCGCAGCTATTCCATTTTTACAACCGATCGAGATTTCCACAATTTTCAAGCTCATATTCCTCTTAATATTCTAGAGGTTGAGTAAAAATGGCGATCGCCAAATTTTCCCTCTTAATACAACCTCACTCTTTCAATCATCGGTTTGATGAGAAACTATAATGCGATCGATTTCTTCGCGATGGCGATCGTAATAACGCCAAGCATTTTCTAAATCGAAGCCAGACAAACCCGGATAATTGTGAAGTAACTCAGCCTCATCAGCCCCCTGTTGGTGAAGTGAAACCAGCGTCCAAACAGGTATGCGGGTGTTGCGAATTCTGGCATATCCTCCACACACTCCCGGCGTACTTTGAATCGCCCTAGCTAACAGTCTTTCTTGGAACAGCAAACTCTCTTCAGGTGTCAGCGAGTCAATGACTTGAATTAACGAGTCAACCAACTGAATGTTCATAGCTGGTAATTTACGGAATTTAGAATAGTGCGATCGATGAAACGATCGTAGCAAATTTTCCCAACACTAATGTCCTCCTACCGCGCGATCGCACAAATCTCGCGAGAAGAAACCGGGTTTTTTGGAGTTTTTTCGCTGTGGCAAAGTTGGCTCGTAAAAACCCGGTTTCGGGGTTCGAGTGCGCTCGAAGAAATCGGGGTTTTTGGTACGATCGCATTTATTGTGCGATCGAATAACTTGTAGGGATGAAGCATTTGGGCGATAATTTCGGACAAAAACGCAATGTTTAATATCCAAATGCTTCATCCTGCCCGACGAAAGGTGCTCAATCCCCATCTTTTCTTAGAGTTTCCTGACGCGCGATCGCACAAATCTCGCGAGAAGAAACCGGGTTTTTGGGAGTTTTTTTGCTGCGGCAAAGTTGGCTCGTAAAAACCCGGTTTCGGGGCTGGTGTGCGATCGAAGAATATCTAATAGTGCGATCGAATCTCTAGCAAACCCAAGTAAATAGTAACAAATTATCCCTTACCAATTAGCAAATTTTGTTCCTGCTAATTTTGCTGCCCCTACCATGCCTGCTTGATTTCCCAATTGAGCAACAAATAATTGCAACCCTTCCCGAGAACTCGGTAAAACTCGCCGTTCAATTTCTGCTAAAACCGCAGGCAAGAAAAATTCTGCACCAGCACTAATTCCACCTCCGATAATTGCAGCTTCGGGTGTTAAAATATAAATGATACTTGCCAAACCGATACCGAGATAGCATCCGTAATTTTGCCAAAATTCTAAAGCTTTAGCATCTCCAGACTTAGCTAGATTTGCTAATTCTAGCGGTTCCAAACCAGTTTCTCGGCGAATTGCTTGCAGCGAAACATATTGTTCCAAAGAACCGCGATTGCCACTGCTGCATTCCGGGCCGTCAGGATTGATGCTAATTAATCCTAACTCTGCGCCTGCACCTAGATGACCTGTAAATAGTTTGCCATCTAGAATAACTGCACCGCCGACTCCCGTACCTAACGTTAGCAAAATTAGGTTTTTAAAATTTCGTCCCGCACCCAGCCAAGCTTCTCCCAAACCCGCACAGTTAGCATCATTTTCTAATATGACTGGCAGTCCCGTTTTCGCTTCCAACCAATCGGCAATCGGGACATCATGCCAGTTTTTGAGATTAATTGCAACTTTAACTATTCTACCTGTTGCGTCTGTGGGACCGGGTGTACCGATGCCGATCGCCCCTACAGCATTTTCCTTTGGATTAAGTTGTAAAATAGCATCTACCGTTGCGGCAAAAACTGCTTCTGGAACTGCCGGTTGAGGAGTTGAAACAGTTAACGATTGGTGGCAAGTGCCATCTTCACTGAATCTCCCGAGTTTAATTGCTGTGCCACCTAAGTCAATGCCAATTACTTGTACCATTCGATTTTAGATTTGAGATTTGAGATTGTGAGGTTGCGGATTTTTGAAACTGGACTTAAGTACAAAATATTTGTAGGGTGCGCACTGCGCACCTTACTGCTTGCGGATTTTTGAAACTGGACTTAAGTACAAAATATTGGTAGGGTGCGCACTGCGCACCTTACTGCTATTTGTAGGGTGCGCACTGCGCACCTTACCGCGATAAGTATTGTATCAAATAAGATTGCAGATTGTTATTTAGATTCATCATCATCTCCCTCAGCGTCGTTAAGGTTTCCTTCTCCAGAAATACCCAAACCATCTCCAATAAATACCGCCTCAATTACGCTTCCCTCCCCGCCATTATCTTCAATTTCTGGCAGCGGAAATCTGGTTAATATCTTTTGCCCAATTTTTCCCGATACATCTCCCAATTCCCCGGTGTGAATTCTACCCAACAATACCAATCGCCGTGCCAATTCTTGAACCGATGCGACTGCATCTTCAGAGGTGTTATCTCCTTGCGAGTCTGCTAGCAAATTTTCCCCAAACCTGCGCAACCAAGCTGTCAATTCACTATCTTTAAGGCGTTTTGCAATTAGGAATCCCGCGACATCGCCCCGACTCCAGCCAGCATTAACTCCCTCCAGAATTTCCATGAATTTTGATTCGTATTCCGCATCAGTTAGAGTTGGGCGGATGGGAGTATTTTCTTGGGTTGGGGATGGTTGCGGTGGCCTGCCAAACAGCCGCTGAATTAGTCGTTTGATAAATTGCCAAATTTTGTTTAGCATTTGTGGAGTTTATAGGGAGAGATGGGCGATTTTAGATTTTAGATTTTAGATTGTTTGATTGGGAGAATATTTGATTGTTTGATTGGGAGAATTCTGTAATTACCAATTGTCAACT
>JBOFTL010000355.1:0-4066 GCA_051652045.1 Microcoleus sp.
AAAACGCCGTAACGGGAATCTTTCTGTAGTAGGAACTATGGATAACAGTACCGTGAAGGAAATTTTGCATACCCTTCATCGGGCTGCAAAGATGCCTACATCATAGCTGTAATCAGCTTGATGTAGGAGTATGTCACTATCATACCTCGGAGCGATTTCCAGAAAAATCTAAAATCTAAAATCTAAAATCTAAAATCCCCTAGTGGCTGTGTCCGTAAGCTCCTATTTCTGGCTGAAACGGTGCAGTTTCCTCTGTTATTTCCAAACCCATTTTTTCCAGCATTGCCTGCAAAACAGAGTCGGGAGCCAGTCTTAAATAACTGTCCCTAACTTCCAAAGATACGTGGCGGTTTCCTAAATGATAAGCAGCCCGCAATAGCAACAGAGAAGTTGCAGCTTTTACAGTCAGCACCGGTTCGGGTTTTGCAGTTATTCGTACCAGACATCTACCGTCTTCCGATTCCAATAAATCTCGATCGCGCAGTACCGTACCTCTAGGCAAATTCAAGTGTAATGCTTCCCCACAATCCGTTGTGAATCTGTGGCGGCTGCGAGTGCGATCGTCCGCTGTCAAAGCCATTGTAAAACCTACAACTGCATCAGGATTTGCAGGTAATTGTTTCGTTAAAATTAGCATATTTTCTTCTCGATCTACGGGTAGAACCTACGGCATTCTCGCTGCAAAATACTACTTTTAGCAATGCCACAGAAACCGAGTAAGTATGATGTCCGATCTCGATCGCGATCGTGTCCGTTCGTAGTGGGAACTTAAGTCTGCAATCTATTGGGGACTGAAGTCCCCACTACAAAGCTTTACGTAATTGTGCCCCAACAAACTCGGTTTCTGACATTGCTACAATATCTGAGTTAATTCCAACAAAAAATTCTTTCTACCCTCGAGCCGTTACCTTTGTTACTAAGATTGCTACCAAACTAGCTGTTTTCTTTGAACATTAATTGCCAGCTTGTTGCAACCGCAGCAACTCAGCTTGAATGCGCTGTTTTACAGCCGGGTTAGCTTGTTGCAGCAAAGTAAGCTGGTTAAAGCGACCGACTGTCAAACCATTGCTTTCTATAATCTTTTTAGCTTGCTGGCAGTAATTTACCGCGATACCGCGGACATTTCCTGAAAGCCTGTTAATTTCCCGAGTTTCGTTGCATACTACCCTCGGCACCGAGCCGCCAACTATGCCTTTAATTTCGTTATAAACCTCTACCCGTCTGGGTTCTATTGCCAAGACGGCCCGAGCGTAGCTGCTAATTTCCTCGTTGCTAATCTCTTGAGCTCGAGCTGCTGAACCGAATACTGGGGTTGGGGAGTCGGCGTACAAACCGGGTGCCCAGCCGCTAGCTAAAGCTGCTGCTGTAAGCATACCTGTGAGTAGGGATTGCCGCAGGATGCGGTTTAACCGAAATTGAGAGGTTTTGAGTACAGTTTTCATGGTCGTCGGTGGTTGTTTGCGTGTAAATAAAAATGGTGCGGTGCACTAAGGCTCAATCTAGGAGAATAATTAAGTGACGAGAAAGTTCCTGCTGGGAAGAAATGTTTAATTCAAGCAGCAAGATTTACAAGTAGATGTGGAACTCGAATTTGCAACAAATGCCCGAAAACCCTTGTTCACCGACTGGTTCGTATTTTGTTGCTAGTTGCGGTGGAGTAAATGTTGAGGGGTTCGAGAAGTATGTCGAACAACAAGCAACCCCGGAATTATCAGGATTCGATCGGGTTCAATTTATTAGTTGGTCAGCATTTCCCACCCGTTATACCCTTTGGGTTAACGGGCGATAGCTGCTGACTTTTAGTTGGCGGCAGATTTAATTACTTCCGGCTCAGGTGTTTGAGGTACAATGCGACTCGCGACTTGGTTGATAAAAACTTGCAAAAAAGAAACTTGCTGGTTTTGCTGAAATACTGCTTGCAAAGTTTTAGTCAGTCGATCGATATTTAAGCTGTTATTAGCAGCATTTTCCAATTCTTGACTTTGGAAATATTCAATCAAACTCAATCCGGCAATTCTGGTAAAGTACGCGGCACTAATTCCTTGAACTGCACCTCCCGCTACGTAAGTAACGGCATTGCTTTTGAGCAATCCGGTAATAGTTTGGGTGGACAGCTCTACCAATCCCAATTTTAACATTTGACTCGCCAAAGTTGCCGCTACAGTCTTAGCTTGGTCGAAAGAAAACTTCTGCTGGTAGATAGCGCCGAGGTCGATTACGAGTTGAGTGCTAATCGCAGTTGTGGCTAGCAAATCTAAAGCAGCAACGGGGTTCGCAAACACTGCCGCAGCGGCAATATACTGATACTGCTCGATAATCGGCATCGATCGCGCTTGCCGGATTTTATCTAACGCTGCTTTTGCTTCTACTTTAACAGCAGCAGCCGATCGCACTGCACTCGCCCACACTAACTGTTGGCTTTCTGCTGTTAAAACTTCAGTCAATCTTGCCGTCAAAGGCTCGATTTGAGAAGCTGGAGTTTCGAGCTTTTCTTGAAAAGTGCCATCTGCTTGATGCTGCCGTACTTTAATCGCACCGGGAGCAGAGGCGATCGCAATTATATCTTCGGCCTTCAATATGCCGTGCATTCTTTGCTGCAATTGCTGCAAAACTTGCGATTGCTGTGCGGGCAAATACTGGTCTAACTTGTTCCAAACTAACAGCACTCTCTGACCTGCTGAAACGAGCTGCGATAATGTTTGAAACTCGGAATCTGTAATGTCACCTGCCGTTACAAACAACACTAAATCGCCTGCAATTTTGGGATCGGAATTGGTACTGACAAACAGCGGTGCTGTTTCTTGAAAACTCAATTTCGGCGCGTTTTTCGAGGCCCAATCGGTCTTCACAACTTGAATTAAAGCTGTTTTACCTGTTGCTTTGCCGCCCGTAACTGTTACTTGCAAATCTTGGCGGTCTAATTGAGCTGTTAATTTGTCTAACTGCGCTTTGAGACTAGTAGGAACTTCCGAATTTGACGATTCAGCGGCTAACAAATCAATGGCTTTGTGTGAAGCTGCGATCGCTTTTTCGGCCGCTTCTCTACTGGCTAGGGGCTGCGGCTTTGCCAGATCGAGTTTGGGGGATTGCCGGTACCACCACCAATATCCGGCGCTAGCTGCGACTAAGCCTATCAGTACCGTTTCGCCCGTTTCTGAAGCAGAGTGCTGCAAACTTTCCAACAGCCACAGCGCTGCGGAAAGTCCTATACCGCCTATTAAAATCGGTCGTCGCAAGTTAAGTGTCATTTTTACCTTCCTTTGGGTATTTGCGCCCAGCTTAACTTTACCGGGCTTGGCATATTTCCCTATCTTCCATACTACCTCTACGGGATCGCAACTGACAGCTTGGAGAGCCGAATTTTTGGGAACGGGATTTACGGCCTGCAGTACTATATGGCGGTTCTCAATGCCTAAAATACGGGAAAGTGTTAATTATCTAAAATAGCAGGATACGGCAGTGCCGTATCCCTACAGGTGGTGCAAATAATGTTGAAAAACATCTGCTGAAAATATAAGGACAAGGCAGCGTCGTGTTTCTACGGCTGCTCTCAAGCAATTACCAATTATTTAGATTTTGGATTTTGGATTTTAGATTTTAGATTTTTGTTAGTGATTATTTTAATTACCAATTACCAATTACCGATTACCAATTACCGATTACCAATTACCGATTACCGATTACCAATTACCAATTACCGATTACCAATTAAAAACATCAATTATTTGTTGCGGAATTGGTCGCGGGCGCATTGTCGCAACTTCAACCCACACCCAAAGCGCCTCTGCTTTTAACAAGATTTCGTCAGTTGCAGCTAAGCGAATTTCGTAGCGGCGCGCTGCCCGCGAGCCGCGAATCTGTTCTATCCAAGTTGAGATTTCCAGTCGATCGCCCGCAGAGGCCGATCGCAAATAATCAATTTCTATCCGGCGCATGACAAAGACGCCGCCTAATTTTCGGTAGCGATCGAGGGTAAACCCTAAATGTTCTAAATGTTCGATCGCGGCTTGTTCTAAATAATGTTGGTAGACGGCGTTATTAACATGACCGAGGGCGTCCATTTCAT
>JBOFTL010000356.1:0-2153 GCA_051652045.1 Microcoleus sp.
TATTGGGCACAAGATCACACTGAGATCAAAGTTTCTTCGTTTTTTGATACAGGGCGTGGGTTTGTTGCACCAAATCTGACTACAGCATTTACTCCTAGAACAATTAGCGGAAATGGAATAACAGGCACGGTTGGTCGAGATGGGACTGTAAGCACGATCACCATTACTGGAATTACAGCAGGCAGCGAAGTACTTCAGTCTGGGCTAAGTGCGACGGGTGGGGCAACGGTAATTCTTGTTGATAGCGGGCGTGGCGGCATTGCTTATGTAGATGTGATTCCGAACGGGGCAGATCCGGTCATTACGGCGACGCAAACTGTTTGGCAGCGATCTCTTAGTGCAACGGTAAACGGGGTTCCCGCCAACGTAAATGGAGCGGCTAGCGTTAATGTTGATGCAACTAGAGCCGTTAACTTTCGGTTGACACTTCCTGCCAATCATCTCTTGACTGCTGCACCTACGGTAACGGGTGGCACTTTAGCTTCATGGAACGTTGATGGAATTGGCACCATAACGCCAAACAATACCGAAAACATTACAATTACTGCGTCATCGGCAACGCCTAATCCAAAAAGCGCACGACTGGCATTTAACGCAGGGACCTGGGTTACTTTTGGTACTATTCAGTTCACCATGGCTACAGGTGGCAATAGATCGTTTTTGGTTCGCTCCGCGTCAGGCACCATTAGCGTTGTCCTCCATAGCTGGACAGGATGGGACTCGACATCATCCCCATACTCAACATCACTTACAACGTCTTCCACCCAATATTTCAATTCATCATATAATTACGGGAATGCAGGAAATAATCAATTTTTCTACGCAGAAGACACTACAAATAACCGACGATATGAGGGAATGGCAACGGTAGGTAGTAGCTACAACAATAATGTTCTTTGGATCAAAGAGGTCACTTGATTGAGATTGCTATATTTTTCCACTTCTTAGAATTGGCTGCTTGCAAATGTTTAACTTCCGGCATCTTTTTAAATTTCGGATTCAGAGCATCCCATTCATTGTTGGATTTCTTTTGCTGTTGATTCTCGTAAGACGATCGCAGCAAAACTGGCAGAACTTAGCCAGACTTGTTGAGGATCGAAAATACTATGATCTAGTTGCTGTCAGCAATGGGGTTGAATACATAGATAGACCTCCTTTGAAAAACAAACGCGATATTCAGGAGGCAATGGCAGGGGTTGTAAAAGGGGCTCACAGAAACACAGTTTTCATGTTAGGTGAATCAAGGTATGGGCCAGAAATAATCGTTCAGCCTACCAATAAATTTACAGATGATGAAATCCGAAAAGGTAAAGCGGTCTGGGCTAATGGCTCTTACTATAAACAAATTTATAGTAAAGAGGGCTTTACCTTTAAATTCCAAGGAAAAACGTTTCAAGCGGTCGCAAAACAAATCTATGTTAATAAAACCAATTTTGAGTTATTGTCTTTAACTTGTATTTCTAGGTCAATCGGAGAAGTATATCATAAGTCTTTATTAGACTTGACTTTATTATTAACGGCTGTTGGATTTATTGTATTGATTGTCTTGTCAGCCTCGTCTAGGGCTGTAGTTTATTATGCAAAAGATATTTCAGTAAAGCGAAAAAGTATCAAGCAGTGGTGGTACCCAGAAGAAATCGTACTTGCAGTAAATAATTATAACAATTTTCTTTCTTCGGAGAGATTATACAAAATTCAGATTGAGCAAAGTACGTCTGGTCAAATTGTTGTCCGCTCTAAGGGACAAGAAGAAGCGATTATCCATAGTGCAAACAAAGCTATGGCGAATATTTCTGGCTACACTCAGGCAGAGCTAGAAAATCAGCCACTAAACCTGATTGTTCCAAAGCAGTTTCATCATTATCATTTTGGGATTGGGGTTTTTGATGAAGCCCTAGGCCGTCGCGTGGGGCTGGACGCTTATGCAAGAGGTTGTCCGTTCTATGGGCATCAACAATCCCGAACCGCAAGTGATCGCTCAGTAGACCTAATCCATAAAGATGGCAGCATTCGGAAAGTTATTCTAGGGATATTTTATGTTGGCAAAAATGATGCGGGCGAAGACGAATGGACCGGAGTATTTACCGATGTAACTGAGCTGACCGATGCTGTAGCCAAAGCAGAAGCATTCGCAAAAGATGTTCAGAATATTA
>JBOFTL010000357.1:0-6715 GCA_051652045.1 Microcoleus sp.
CAAATCTCCCAATCTCCCAATCTAAAATCTCCCAATATCCCAATCTAAAATCTAAAATCTAAAATCTAAAATCGACTTGTGCTATCATAGAATTCAAAACATATTGAGTCGAATTATATGACTACAATAACTACAGTAACCACAGCCTCCAAACTCGCTGATTACTTCATCTGGTTCGCCAATGACGTAGGCTCCTACCTCAGCAACCACAAACTACAAAAACTATTATACTACGCCCAAGCATGGTATCTCGCCTTTGAAGATACACCGTTGTTCGATGAAGATTTTCAAGCCTGGGTGCACGGGCCGACTATCCCAGCTTTATTTTACGAATACAAAGAACAATTTGGGTTTAAGCCAATTCTGAAAGAAGTCAAAAAACCGGATTTCCCCGAAAAATTACAAGAGTTTTTAGATGAGTTATCCGATGATTATTTCTTTCGAGATGCCTATGAATTAGAATTGATGGTGCGCCGCGAAGACCCTTGGATTAATGCTAGAGGTGAATTGCCGAGAGATGAACCTTCTCATGCTATTATCACAAAGGAATCAATGAGAGAATTTTACAAAAGCCGTGTCATCGAAGAAGAATAAAAGAAAACAAGATACAGAGATTCGCAGTCAGCCATCTTCAGCACCGAGAGAGATTACTAAGATCCAAATACCGGAAGGTATTAGTTTTTCCTTCCGGTATTATCAGGATGATAAAAATAAATTTTCAATTGGCGGTAGAGATGCCAAGTATCTAGCATCTCTATTGAAAAGGCTGCGGGATTTATCGCAATTAAAAGCTCAAGAAGTTATTAACAATCAAAGTAAAAGCCTGCGATGTCACGGAATAGTTTGGCAAGATACAACTGAGCCTAATGGCTTCGGTATTCCCAATGAAGATGAGCTAGTAAATATTCCATATCAGTTTCAAATATCTGCTAATGAATACGGTAGAGTACATGGTTTTTTTAGTGAAAATATTTTTTATATTGTTTGGCTAGACCCCGACCACAATCTTTATAGTTAAAATTATTATAGCATTTCTCAATAATCTGAGGTCTATCGGTAATTGGTATTTGGTATTTGGTATTTGTATAGAGAGGACAGCTCACTTACTTGTTGAGAACTGCTATAAATTATGACTTACGCAAGAACAGTATATTTATGTTATTACGATCGAGAGCGTTGCGATCGCCAAGGCTTATTTTGCTCTGCGTTTGCGTGATACTAAATCCTGGTTATCCATTCCCTTTATAAATCCTCCATTACTGGTAAAGTCTTTGCGTTGGCGGAGCCTGTCCGTAGGACTTATGCTTTGCGCTTAGCTCGCAATGACAATAACGGGGGTGGTAAACCCGGATTTGGTATGAGTCCTATAAATGATATCGAAAAACGCAGATGAATGGCAATCACCTGCGTTAATCTTCATTAATCTGCGGTTCAATTAAGCTATTTTAAACAGCAGCGTGAATCTTGCCCGCCGACTTAACCTGGCCGAGGAAATTATGCAATTCCTCACCTTCCATTACCTCAGTTTCCAACAGCTTTTGCGTAATGGTTTCCAACAACTCTCGATTTTCCTTGAGAATATCCAAAGCTTGTTGGTGTGCGGTTTCAACAATTTCTTTGACTTCGTTGTCTATCGCCTCCGCAGTTTGGGCGCTGACGGCGCGGCGCGCATTTCCCATACCGTCGTTCAAAAACATTGCCTGCTGGCCTTTATCGTAAGCGAGAGGCCCCAAAACTTTGCTCATGCCGTAAGTTGTGACCATTCTCTCAGCTAAATCTGTGGCCCTTTGCAAATCGTTGGAAGCACCAGTAGTGATGCTACCGAATACGATTTCTTCGGCCGATCGACCTCCTAAAAGTGTAGCAATTTGCCCTCGCAATTCCGATTCATCTAACAAGAAACGATCTTCAGTCGGCAACTGCAAAGTATAGCCTAAAGCAGCCATACCGCGCGGGACGATCGAGATTTTTGCGACTTCGCCGCCACCTGTCATCATCGCACCAACCATCGCGTGTCCGACTTCGTGGTAAGCGACAATCTTTTTCTCTTTTTCATTGAGCACGCGGCTTTTCTTTTCTAAGCCTGCTACAATGCGTTCGATCGCCTCTGCAAAGTCTTCCTGCGCTACAGTTAGCCGCTTGTTGCGTGCAGCTAGCAAAGCAGCTTCATTGACCAAATTTGCCAAATCTGCACCGGAAAAACCGGGGGTACGAGTGGCGATCGCTTTTAAGTTAATATCTGGACCTAACTTCACTTTTTGAGCGTGAATGTTGAGAATTGCTTCCCTACCAGATAAGTCGGGGCGATCGACTAAAACTTGGCGATCGAAACGACCGGGGCGCAACAAAGCAGCATCCAAACTTTCCGGGCGGTTAGTTGCAGCGAGGACGATTACCGTAGTATTTCCCGCAGCAAAACCGTCCATTTCAGTTAACAGTTGATTCAGCGTTTGTTCGCGTTCGTCATTACCGCCGTAAAAACCGCCACTGCTGCGAGATTTGCCGATCGCATCCAATTCATCGATGAAAATGATACAAGGAGCCTGTTTTTTAGCCTGCTCGAATAAATCTCTAACTCTGGCAGAACCGACACCAACAAATAATTCTACAAACTCCGAACCGGAGATGCTAAAAAAGGGAACTCCCGCTTCACCGGCTACGGCTTTTGCTAACAGCGTTTTGCCAGTTCCTGGAGGTCCGACTAACAGCACGCCCTTGGGAATTCTCGCACCAATTGCCGTAAAGCGATCGGGGCTTTTCAGAAAATCAACAACTTCAACTAATTCAGTTTTAGCTTCTTCAACACCAGCTACATCAGTAAATGTAATTTTGGCCGATTCACCTTCAACATAAACCTTAGCCTTACTTTTGCCGATCGACAGCGCGCCTTGAGGGCCGCCACCGCCGCGATTGATGAAAAATTGCCAAATCGCCACAAAAATCAGCGGCGGCACTACCCAGCCCAAAAGACTGGTAAACCAGCCGTTTTTTGGCGGGGGAGTGGCGGCAAATTCCACTCCTTTTTCTTCCAAAAGTTTGGGAAGTTCCAAGTCAAAAATCGGGGTAGTTGATAACACTTGACCCGGCTTATCTGCTTCGTCTTTCAGTTGGTAGCGAATTTGATTTTGACCAACGGAAACCCGCGCTACTTCTTGTTCTTGTACTTGATGGACGAACAAGCTGTAAGGTACTTGCGGAATTTGGGGGCCGAACAAACTCGGCAAAAAGATATTTGCCAGCAGAAATAGACTGGAAAGCAATAACACTATATTGCCGATCTGTCGAAAACGGGGTGGTTGCGGTTGATCTTTAATCGACATTGAAATCTATCATCCTTTGATTTAGAGCGCTTTTATTTCTTTATTTTGTCATTAAATCCGTAATTTTTGTTAGGCGGTTTTCCTCACTTGCTTAGATCGGTTAACCGATTTTAGATTTTAGATTTTAGATTTTAGATTTTAAATTGGTATGAGGAATTCATATTAGTTCCTCCATCCCCATTTCTAAATACTCAGCAATTCGTTGATTTACTTCCTGAAAAATCGGACGATTTTAATCCATCTCCTAGACTTCGATCGCGATATAGCAATAATAACCTCATGAATAGATCTCTTAAATTCAAAACTTTTCTTCAACTCAAAACTCAAAACTCAAAACTCAAAACTCCCGCACACCTGTCAACTGCCATAACATTTGCCGAACTCTTAACGAAAATTGACAATTAATTAAGAATTATTGCAATAAAAAAATCAAAAAGTTGTTTTAGTTTTATGTCAAATCCCAAGCAGCAAAGGGTTTGAGCGATCGCAGCAATCTATAAATCTTCAGAAAGTCATAATTTCTAAAGGATTCATCTGGTGAGATGATCGGAAACAACCTTAAAATCTAGCAACGATCGCCCGATCGAACAATTCTTAATTACCACACAGGAGAACAGAGTATGAAATTGGCTTATTGGATGTATGCAGGCCCAGCCCACATCGGCACCCTCCGCGTTGCTAGTTCCTTCAAAAACGTCCATGCGATCATGCACGCCCCCCTCGGAGACGACTATTTTAACGTGATGCGCTCCATGCTGGAAAGGGAACGCGACTTTACCCCAGTCACCACCAGCGTTGTTGACAGACACGTACTCGCGCGGGGTTCGCAAGAAAAAGTGGTGGACAATATCACCCGCAAAGATGCTGAAGAACACCCGGATTTAATCGTGTTGACTCCGACTTGCACCTCTAGCATTTTGCAAGAAGATTTGGAAAACTTTGTCAGCCGAGCTCAATTGGATGCTAAAGGCGATGTGATGCTAGCCGATGTCAACCATTACCGAGTCAACGAATTGCAAGCGGCCGATCGCACTTTAGATCAAATCGTGCAATTTTACATCAACAAAGCTCGCAAAAAAGGCGATTTAGTAGCAGCAAAAAGCGAAAAGCCATCTGTCAACATCATCGGGATGTCAACGCTGGGTTTCCACAACCAACATGACTGCACTGAGTTGAAGCGTTTGATGGCAGATTTGGGCATCGAAGTCAATGAAGTGATTCCCGAAGGTGCTTCGGTTCACAACTTAAAAAGACTGCCGCGGGCTTGGTTTAACTTAGTTCCTTATCGGGAATTGGGAATGATGACCGCCAGCTATTTGGAAAAAGAATTCGGTACGCCGATCGTCGATATTACACCGATGGGTGTGGTAGAAACTGCGCGCTGCATTCGGAAAATTCAACAAGTTTTGAATGCCCAAGGTGCGGATGTCGATTACGAAGAGTTTATCGACCGACAAACGCGATTTGTATCCCAAGCTGCTTGGTTTTCAAGGTCGATCGACTGTCAAAATTTAACTGGCAAAAAAGCCGTCGTATTTGGCGATAATACCCACGCGGCTGCGATGACGAAAATTTTGGCCCGCGAGATGGGAATTCACGTTGTATGGGCGGGAACCTATTGCAAATACGATGCTGATTGGTTCCGGGAACAGGTAAGCGAGTATTGCGATGAAGTAATTATCACCGACGATCACGGTGCGATCGGAGATGCGATCGCGAAAGCGGAACCTTCGGCGATTTTCGGCACGCAAATGGAACGTCACGTCGGCAAGCGGTTGGATATTCCTTGCGGAGTAATTGCGGCACCGATTCACGTGCAAAATTTCCCGATCGGCTACAAGCCATTTTTGGGTTATGAAGGTACGAATCAGTGTGTAGATTTGGTGTACAATTCCTTTACTTTGGGGATGGAAGACCACTTGTTAGAAATCTTCGGCGGCCACGATACGAAGGAAGTGATTCACAAGGGAATTTCGGCTGATTCTGACATGACTTGGACGAAGGACGGACAGGCGGAATTGAATAAAATTCCCGGTTTCGTGCGGGGTAAAGTGAAGCGAAATACTGAGAAATTCGCGCGCGATCGAGGAATTGAGAAGATTACCGTTGAGGTGTTGTACGCGGCCAAGGAAGCTGTCGGGGCTTAAAATCTGGGTTAGATATCCCTATCCCTATTATGACTCGGCGGTTGAAACCGCTGCTACACGCACAAAGTCCGCCTGCGCGGACTAAGAATCATAAAGGGATTTTTCAACCCGGACTTGGTATAATTTGTTGGGCGGGCAAATGCCCGCCTTGCAAAGCTTTGTTTTGGATTTAAAATAAGTTGCGATCGGTTTATGAACTACAAACTTGATGTGCCGCTATCTCCCAAACTAGAAAAGTATCGCGATCGAATTGAATCAACTATCAAACCCTATATTAAAATTACAATTGAAAACAACGAACCCGCGAACTGGTGGCAGAGTAAATTTGGCGGGTTGCCCTATTTACCTAAAGGATTCGAGTATCCTAAAACTCCTAATGGCGATTGGTTCTTTTTGCTGGCCCAAATCAACTTTGCCGAAGTACCGCCTCTCGAAGGTTTTCCCGATCGAGGAATTTTGCAGTTTTATGTTCCTGACGATGAATTATACGGCTTATCTTTCGACTCTGGTGAAGATATTTTTCAAATTTTCTATTTTCCTGAACCAGATTTCAATCTTGAGAATATCATCACCAATTATAATTTTTTACCCGAGTTTAGCGGCGGGTCTATTGAGGGAAGTTGCAGTTTGCAATTTACTAAAAAATATGGGCCAATTACCGATTGTGATGGGGGATTTACCAAATTTTTAGGAGAAGATTTTTATCAATTATTTAGAAAAGACGGGCAAGTCGAGGATGATTATATGGATCTATGCGCCCCTCACGGTCATAAAATTGGTGGCTATCATGATTCTTTTCAATCAAACGATCCTAGACCAGAGTGCGAAAACGATCCGTATACACTTTTATTTCAAATGGATTCGGATGGAAACGATATCATAGATATTTCGTGGGGCGATGGTGGCGTAGGTAACTTTTTTATTAAAGAATCAGCACTACAAAAATTGGATTTTAGCGATGTTGTCTACGAGTGGGATTGCGGTTGATTGAGGGTAAAAAATGTTATGTCGATCGCTATTTTACTAGCGAAACAACGCGAATGCTGCCCAAATTTTCATCAAGTTTTAACTTCACCCTGCAACTACCTTTTTTTCACCAACAGGAATTTCGACATAACAATCTCTTGCCAACTCAGCCCCATAGGCAATACAAGCCAAAATGTCTTCTCGTTCAATTCCCGGATATTCCTCAAGCAATTCTTCCAAAGTCATGCCGCTAGCAAGAAAGTCCAGAATCAGAGAAACCCA
>JBOFTL010000358.1:0-8436 GCA_051652045.1 Microcoleus sp.
CTACAAAGAGAAAAAGCAGCGCATGACCGACGGTATCTATGCCCAGTCCCGCATGGTAGGGGATGTAAAATTTCACGAACATCAAGGCATTAATGCCAGCACCGCAGAGAATTGGAAAGAATATTACACCGTTGATTTCTTAAGCGATGCGACTTGGCAGGTAGCAGAGTCTTTGGGATATGAAAAAAGTGGCGGTGCTACAACATCAACAACAAACGCAGCTATTCCGATCGATCGAGAAGATCGGACGGCATCTCAGATATTTCCGCTATCGTTTGCTCAAACTCGGTTGTGGTTTTTGGAGCAATTTCAACCCAACAGTGCGCTCTACCACATACCCCGTGCCTTACAGTTAAACGGCATCCTCAACGAAGAAGCACTGAAACTTGCTCTCAATGATATTGTCGCCCGTCACGAATCCCTACGTACTACTTTTGTGACTCAAGATGGCACTCCAAAGCAAGTTATTGCCTCTGCCAAAACTGTAGAATTAACTGCGATCGACTTATCCCAACTTCCTGAATCTGAACAACAAGCATCTGTCGAACATCACCTGAAACAGCAGGCAGTTTGCCCCTTTGATTTATCGCAGGATTTGATGCTGCGCCCTAGTTTGCTGCGACTGAGCGACACCCAACACATCCTCATGCTAGTCATGCACCATATTGCCTCGGATGGCTGGTCGATGGGGATTTTCTTGCAAGAGTTAGTCGCACTTTACAATGCCTGTGTCGCGGGAGTTGCTTGTTCCTTGCCAGAATTGCCCATCCAGTATGCCGACTATGCCTGTTGGCAGCGACAGTGGTTGAGTTCGCAAATGCTAGACCGTCAACTTAACTACTGGAAACAACAGTTAGCTGATGCCCCTCCTTTGTTAGAACTGCCCGCCGATCGAGTGCGTCCTGCCATTCAAACCTTCAACGGTGCTACAAAGAATGCACGTTTACCCGATTCTCTGACGCAAGCGCTCAAAACTTTAAGCCGACAAGAAGAAGTCACGTTATTTATGACGTTGCTTGCAGCTTTTAACATCTTATTGCATCGCTATAGCGGTCAGTCAGATATTGTGGTAGGTTCGCCAATTGCGGGTCGCGATCGCATAGAAACTGAAGGATTAATTGGTTGTTTTGTCAATACCTTAGCGCTGCGAACTCGCTTTCAGAAAAATTCCACGTTTCGAGATGTATTGCATCAAGTACGTTCTGTAACATTAGAGGCTTACGATCGCCAAGAATTACCCTTTGAGAAGCTAGTCGAACAATTGCAAACAGAGCGGGATTTGAGCCGCACGCCCGTATTTCAGGTGATGTTTGCTTTACAAATTGCCCCTCCAGGAAAATTAGAGTTGCAAAATATCGCTCTCACTCCTTTAGAAATCGGTAATTTCACAGCTAAGTTAGACTTAATTCTTTCTCTGAGGGAAACTGAAACGGGACTTCAGGGGAGGTGGGATTATAACACCGATTTATTTGATGGAGCGACGATCGAACGGGCGATCGCTAACTTCGAGATGTTGTTAGCAGGAATTGTCGCTCATCCCGATCGCAACGTTGAGAAATTACCGTTGTTAGCGCCAAAGGAACGCCATCAGTTGTTGGTGGAGTGGAACAATACAACTTGCGAATATCCCCTCAACAAGTGCATTCATCAATTGTTTGAGGAGCAAGTCGATCGAACTCCCGATCGCATTGCTGCCATTTTTGAAAACAGAAAACTCACATATCGAGAAGTAAATCAAAAAGCCAACCAGCTAGCACATTTCCTGAAAGATAAAGGAGTTGGAAAAGGCAAATACGTACCCGTAGTCATGGAAAGAAGCTTAGAGTTATTGCTTTCTTATCTGGCAATTATGAAAACGGGTGCAGCATTTGTTCCCATAGACCCGAAGTGGCCGACAACCAGAATTAGCGAGATTTTAAAAGAGTTAAATACTGAAATGTTTCTAGTTAATTCCAGCCAGGAATTTTGGCAAGAATTATCTCAGTGGTCTTGTGTTGTTGTTAATGAATTGGAATTAACGGATGCCAGATCCAACCTGAATGTTTTGGTGAACAGTAAAGACCCAATCTATGTTATGTTTACATCGGGTTCTACAGGTAAGCCCAAAGGAGCAATCAATCAACATAGAGGACTTACCAACCGTTTTTTCAATGCCAACGATCGCTACGGGCAGAAAAACAATGATGTATTTTTGTTTGCCAGCAATCAAGTTTTTGATGCTTCTATTTGGCAATTGCTTTTGCCCTTAATTAATGGTAACTGCACGGTGATTGCTCCACCTAGTTTGGGTTTCGACCTGCCGAAAATAATCGAGCTAATAGAAAAATTCCAAGTAACGATCGCGGGATTTGTCCCTTCCATATTTAATCTCCTCGTCGAACGTTTAGAACAACAACCAAAAATTCGCCAAAGTCTCCAGTCATTAAGACTGCTAATTATCGGGGGAGAAGCGATAAATTCTAAAGCCATTTATCGGTTTAAATCCTATTTTCCAGAGGTAAAAATAAGCAACGGCTACGGTCCAACCGAAACGTCAATCAGTGTCATTTTTTACGATATTCCGCCTGTCTTTACAGAGCCAATCCCGATCGGCAAGCCCTTGTTTAACGTTCGGGCATTAATCCTGGATGACAACCTAAATCTCGTACCGATCGGAGTACCGGGCGAACTTTATATAGGTGGAGTGTGTGTAGGATTGGGCTATTTAAACAATGAAGCCGCAACTGCTTCGGCGTTTATTCCCAATCCATTTCCAGAGATTAATAGCGATCGCCTCTACAAAACAGGAGACTTAGCTCGCTCTCTGCCCGACGGTAATATCGAGTTTCTGGGTCGAATCGATCGCCAAGTCAAAATTCGAGGCATCCGCATCGAACTAGGCGAAATTGAAGCCACCCTCACGCAACACCCAGATCTGCGCGAAGCAGTGGTTGCCGTCCGAGAAGATACTCCTGCAAATAAGCGCCTGGTTGCCTATGTAGTCCCTGACAAATCTCAACCGACGATCGCGCAATTGCGTTCCTTCCTCAAAACCAAACTTCCCGACTGCATGGTGCCTGCTGCGTTTGTTATTTTAGAACGAATGCCCCTAACCCCCAACGGCAAGATCGATCGGCGCGTTCTCCCAGCACCCGATACCTCTATCTTTTCTCCAGAAACGGGCGCGATCGGGCCTCGCAACCCCATAGAACTGCAACTGGCTCGAATTTGGTCGGAGGTTCTCAATATCCCTAATGTAGGAGTTCGAGACAACTTCTTTGACTTAGGCGGTCATTCCCTGTTAGCCGTGCGCCTGATGGCTTGCATCGAACAGCAGTTGGGAACTTATCTCCCCTTGGCAACCCTGTTCTCCGAACCCACCATCGAAGGCCAAGCCAGTTTGCTGAGTGCTGCTACCGATACTCGACTTTCCTCTCCCTTAGTCCCAATTCGGCAAACGGGTGCTTTGCCACCATTATTCTGCGTGCATCCCGTCGGCGGTGAAGTCCTCTGCTATGCAGACTTAGCCCATCATCTCGGCGAGACTCAACCGGTTTGGGCACTGCGATCGCCGGGATTAGACGGGGAGTGCGAACCTCTAACCCGAATTGAAGAAATGGCTGCTACTTATATTCGAGCCTTGCAAACCATCCAGCCCTCCGGTCCCTATCAACTTGCAGGTTGGTCTATGGGTGGCGTCGTTGCGTTTGAAATGGCAACTCAATTGGTTGCTTCCGGGCATGATGTGGCACTGCTAGCTGCGATCGATAGCGAGGCACCGATCCAAACCTTCCAAGAGTCTCTGTCGATCGATGAGGCAATGCTGTTAGTGGATTGGGTAAAAAACCTGAGTGGACTATCTCGCAAAGCACTGTCAGTTTCAGTCGAGCAGTTGCGCCGTCTGGCACCGCAGGCGCAATTGCCTTACGTTGTGGAACAAGCTCAAAAATTCGGACTCTTACCCAAAGAAATGGCACAAAAGCAAGGCAGTTCGCTGTTTAAGGTATTCAAAGCCAACCGCCTCAGCCTGTACTCTTATCGTCCTCAGCCCTATCCGGGTCGGATTACCTTATTCTGTAGCAGTGAGAACTCTGGGAGAGAAAGGCTGGAACCAACGTTGGGTTGGGGAGAACTATCGACGAGCGGTGTAGATGTACGCGGGATTGTGAGCAATCATTTCTCGATCGTTCAAACACAGAGACTAGCTGAACTGATCTGGAGCATCACGGCAGATCCCCCTCTAAATCCCCCTTAAAAAGGGGGACTTAAAGAAGAGTTTTCTCTACCCTTTTTAAGGCTGCGCGAACGAATGTCTGTAGCAAATATTTTGGTAATTGATAAGTAGAAGGAAGAAGGAAGAAGGAAGAAGGAAGAAGGAAGAAGGAAGAAGGAAGAGACAGCAAGTTCTCTGGCGATTGGGATCTTACGTTTAATTAGGTGGACTTACTTATAAGGACTTGAACTATGAAATTGCCTGGAAAACTCGATGACTCTCTGCGTGGTGGAGATGTATTGATCGACTTGCTATCGTCAAATGGTACTCGCTTGGTATTTGGAATAGTCGGTAGAGAGGGCGCTGCAATCCGCTTCGATCGTTCGGACAAGGTGCAATTTGTCCTGTGCAGGCACGAGCAGTGTGCGGCGATCGCGGCTGAAGTAGCGGGGCGCTTGTTAGGTACTCCCCAGGTCTGTTTCGTGACGCTCGGTCCGGGTTTTACTAATGCTTTAACTGGGGTTGCATCTTCTTTCAAAGATCGCAGTCCGCTGTTAGCGATCGCCGCTCAGGCAGAAACCTATAACTGTCACGCTGAAGTTCATCAATATCTCGACAATGTAGAGCTGGCAAAACCGATTACCAAGTTCGCCGCCGAACCGAAAAATGTCCGGGAACTTGTGGATGCTTTTGATGCTGCACGGGATGCGATTTGTACGGGTCGCCCCGGACCTGCGTTCTTGAGCATCCCCATTGATGTTTTGTTAGAAAAGGTGTCCCAGATTTCGGTAGCAAAGTCTCAAGAAGATGGGTTCCGCTCCCAACTCAACTTGAAAGTGCCGGTAGACGATCGCGCGATCGCTAAGATTGCTTCGATTCTCAACGAGGCAAAGTCACCACTGGTAATTGTGGGAACTGGTGCTTTGAAACCAGAGATTAGGGAAGCTGTGCGTCGGTTCGTCCTAATGGCTCAGATCCCAATTGCATCGTCTTTAGCGGCTAAGGGAGTGCTGTCGGACGATCGCCCTTTGAGCCTTGGCGTTTTAAGTAAATATTACGATCGCTGGATTCAAGAAGGATTATTGAAGCGGGTATTCTCTGCGATCGATTGTATTTTGCTCGTCGGATTTGAACTGGGCGATGATTTGCTGCCTAGTCTGTGGGAGGATACCGGAATAAAAAAGGTTTGTCGGATCGATAGTTACCCCAACAACGTACCTGAATATCTCTCCTTGGATATCGATGTTGGTACGGGCGATGTGGCTGAAAGTATAGATCTTTTAGCTTCCCTCGTTCGTACAAGATCGGGGGTGCCGACTTTTTGTAAGGATATTTCCGAGGCGAAACAAAGAGTGATCCATCGGCGAGTTCGAGGTCGAGTTAATCCAGCCGCAATAGTTTCGATCGTGCGAGATTCATCTCCCCGAGATACCATTTTCGTTTGCGATGTAGGGATGCACAAACACGTCTCGGGGCTGTTTTTTGAGGCCTATGAGGAGGGAGCCTATATCGGTTCCAATGGATTAGCAACTATGGGGTTTGCTCTGCCAGCAGCGATCGGCGCTCAAATGGCTGTGCCCGAAAGACGAGTCGTCGCTATTTGTGGGGACGGAGGGTTTCACTCCGTCAGCCAGGAGTTAGAAGTCGCAGCCAGATACCAACTACCCTTAATCCTTGTAGTGTTCGAGGATGGGGCTTTTGGTCTGATACAGGCTTATCAAAAAAGGGCTTGGAGCCGAGAAGAAGCTATCAGTACGGTATTTACGAAAGTTGATTTTGTGAAATTAGCGGAAGCTAACGGCTGTCGCGCGCGTAGGGCGAACAATGAAGATGAATTCAAGCAGGTATTCACCGAAGCGCTGGTAGCAAAGCAGCCATACGTCCTTGTCGTTCCGGTTTCCTATGACATTAATTAAATAGATTGACCTTTTTCCTGATTCTCATACAGTCGCCCATGCGCTTCGCGCACAACAAAAAAATGAAAATCACAATTAGCGATTAGCCATTTTTACAGACGAAGGAAAACGAATATTACCTTAACAATTGAACAGCAAAAATATATGCGATCGCAAGTCGATGGTCGATCGTAATACCAGTTCTCTAAAAGTCTGCTACAGTCTTTGACCCCCCCTAACCCCCCCTTATAAAGGGGGGGACAAGAACACTGTTATTTCGTTTAAAATTGGTATAAAAAACAGTATTGTATGATAATATTCTCTCTTATTCCTGCCACTGGTCTACTTGAAAATTACCATCACCTACCATACTAACGTAAAATAATTTATCGAATCCCTCGTCATAAGAAGGTTTGGTTAACTTATTCAGAGTCGCATAAATTCCCACATCGGGAACTCGCGCCTTACCTTCCCGCTGCTGATTTCTTGCTAAGCAATCTTTTAAGTGCGATCGAAAGTAATAACCGATAATTTCAGCATTGTACGATCGCCCCAGTTCAATTAGAGAAGCGCGGTCTGCAATAGTTGGGTTAGTATTATCTACAACAACGGAACTTCCTGCTTTTAGCGTAGTTTCAATTAAATAGATCTGCCTTTGGGAAGGCTTTTTATGATTGCGAAAACAATCTTTACTAACAAGCTCGTGGGTTGTGGCAAAATAAGTCCGAAAAAAACTACTTTTCCCCGAAGCTTGCAAGCCGATAAACATAATCAACTCCATTTAAAATTTGAAAACTGATATATTTAAATATATAATGACATAACATACCGCACAATCTGGATCGAATTTTGATATAACAGAAAGAGAACCGAAAACGGGAGGTTTTAGATGAAACAGCCGATCGCCCAACAAGTAATCTCGATCGCAATTGGCGCGATCGTCCTTGCAGGCTGTCAGCAACAATTTCCTACAGCCACATCCGTATCGCCGGCAGTTCCCGCAGCATCCACCGTCGCCGAAACAGCCCAAGCAAATTCCACCGCAAAACAGCAATTTCGAGTCGATGTTTTTGCCACAGGATTAGACGTACCCTGGGATATCGAACCCGCACCGGGAGGGCGGATTTTTGTCACGGAACGTCCCGGTAGATTGCGCGTCATTCGTAACGGCAAACTCGACCCCAAACCCTACGCAACTCTCCCCGAAGTTGTGGCAAAAAATCAAGGCGGTTTGATGGATATGGTGCTGCATCCCCAGTACGATCGCAACAAATTAGTGTATCTTTCTTACACAGTGGAAACTGGTAGCAAAATGCACACCAGAATTTCTCGTTTCCGCGATACTGGCAGCGGTTTAACTGACAAAAAAATCATTTTTAATGCCGATCCAGTTGACAGTACCAAGCATTTTGGAGGCCGCATGGGCTTCGGGCCGGATGGCAAACTTTACTTTACTTTAGGCGAACGTGGCAAATGGGATAAAGCTCAAGATTTGGGCAATATTAATGGCAAAACTCTGCGGATTAATGATGATGGAACCGTACCGAAAGATAATCCTTTTGTCAATCGATCGGGGGCAAAACCGCAAATTTTTAGCTACGGCAATCGGAACGCTCAATCATTAGATTTTCAGCCGGGAACCGGATTAATTTTCTCAGCAGAACACGGCCCTTCCGGCAACGACAGACCCGGCGGCGGTGATGAAATTAACATCATTGAAGCTGGCAAAAATTACGGCTGGCCTGTCATCCACCACGACATGACTAAAGCGGGAATGGTATCGCCAATTATTCAATTTACTCCGGCTACGGCGGCAGGCGGCGCGACTTTTTACAGTGGCAATTTATTTCCGAGTTGGAAAGGTAATTTTTTTGTTGCTAACTTGCGGAGTCAGTCGCTGCAAAGAATAGTTTTAAACGGTCGAAAAGTGGCGGGAATTGAAACTTTGTTGCAGAATCAATACGGCAGGTTGAGAACTGTTGCTGAGGATAAAAACGGATATCTTTACGTGTCAACTTCCAACGGTGACGGTTACGGTAGCGGCCAACCGGGACAGGATAAAATTTTACGATTGTCGCCAGTACGTTGATAGTTGATAGTTGATAGTTGATAGCTTTCCTTGAGCTTGTCGAAGGGTTGAGAGTTGAGAGTTGATGGTTGACTTGGGACAGTTGCTATGTTTTGCCCGATCGCATCATTGAATATAAATTAATGTGAAGTAAGGGGTAATTTTTGTTGAGTCAATGTTAGGTTGGCAGTATCGTTCAATTACTCAGTGGAGTGTATCATGAGTACAGAAGACAGAGCTAAGGCGATCGGCAAGAATGTAGAAGGCAAAGCTCAGGAAAT
>JBOFTL010000359.1:0-3223 GCA_051652045.1 Microcoleus sp.
CGGTAGCGGCGGTAGTAATGGCAAGCACCGTTAACGCTAGCAGATTCTTCAGAGGTAAGTTCAGTAAACAGTGAGTTGTCCTTAAGTTCTTGCATGACTGATTCCTTTGTTGTTGATATAAGTGAACTGGAACTAGGAAATGTATTAAGTTGTGGGGTAGTGTTTTAACTACTAATTGAGTATTCTCTATTGTTTGCCATCCTCCGGAAAATTGCGGAGAGATTTTTCAAGTTTTTTGCCCGATCGCCATCTAACGCACTATCTAAACAACTAGGGTTTTGAAAGGGCGAGAGCGAGTCGGATCGTATATATAAAATTGACCTGATTTTGGCAGTGTAAAGAGAATTTCTTTGCCTGCATCAGTGGCATTAGCGTCATTGATTTGGCTGCTAGAACCCTTGAAAACGCCGATACCGCAGCTCATGCTGGCACCACTAACAGTAGCGGATTCTCGATCTGTTAGTTCGGTAAACAATGAATTTTGTTGATTGTGTGACATGAGGAACTCCTACGGATACGCAGGTACTTATTTAGCTATTTATACTTACTTGCGTCATCAGAAAAACCCGGCAACAAAGTCAACCAGTTTGAAAAGTATGATTTGGTTTTTTTTAATGTAAATAGACTTGAGACATTAACTCTAGTCCGATCGACTACTAGCGATTGCAAAGGTTCGCAGTGAGGACTAAAGTCTTCTCAAATTTTGAGGACTAAAGTCCTCACTACAAACGCACATTATTGCGCTCGTTCGATCGGACGTAATATTAGTTAACTGGTTTTACCTGCTACGCCTTGCAGATTTTGCAATCTACCCTGCAAATTGCAATCTAGATTTCCAACACAATCCGTACTATCCGGAATGCCAAAAATAAATTCGATCGAAAAAATTAGCGATCGCCCCTTAGATTTAAGATTTGAGATGTGAGACTTTAGATTTGGGATGTTCCATTGAAGAGGTTGCCGATTGGATATTTAAGATTGGGGCTGTTCGATTTGAGGTTGGAGATTTGAGATTGGGGATGTTCCATTGAAGAAGTTGCGGATGGGAGATTGGAAATTTCAGATTGGGAGTGTTAGATTGACAAAGGTGCCACTGGGAGATTTGAGATTTCAGATTGAGGATGTTCGATCGAGAAAGCTACTACTTAGGGATTTGACATTAAGATTGAGGATATTCGATCGCAGAGGCTTCTTTGGCTGGTTTAGCCTGCAAAGCTGTGCGGATTTTGAACTCTACCCTGCGCATCGTGATTCAGATTTCCAACACAATCCGTACTATCCGGAACGCCAAAAATAAATTCGATCGAAGAAATTGACGATCGCCCCTTCAATTTGAGATTTGAGATTTTAGATTGGCGATGTGCTATTGAAGAAGCTGCTGATGGGAGATTTGAGATTTCAAGTTGGGGGTGTTCGATTTAAGATTTTCGATTTTCGATTGAGGGTGTGCGATTGCAGAGGCTGCCGATTGGAGATTTTAGATTGTAGATAATTCAGCCCATCTAATTTAAATGTAAGATCCGGATTGCTAAAAAATTTGATGTATAAATATTCCTGTTTCAACAGTCAGCATTCAGATTTCAGCCTTCAACAGCCCTCCGCCTTCAGCCCTCTGCTTTTTTTTTCTACCTTCTGCCTTCTTCCTTCTGCAAAATTATGCGGATTTTGAGCTAGATCCTGCGAATTCTAATTGAGACTTACCAAAATATCCGCTTCTGCGGTGTGAATTTTTAACTGTATAACTGTAAATTTTTAATTCCCCCTTAACGCTATGCCCCGCATTCCCGAAACCGCCCCTGCAGAAACCTTTCAAAACGACCAGTTTTTGCCCCCTGTCAGCCGCTGGACGACTTTGGGGGGATTTTTGATGTTGGCGACGTTTGGAGGCGCGATCGCCCTTGCTAGCGTCACCAGCTACAGTGCTACGATTAAAACAGATGCCATTATCCGTCCCGATGGAGAGGTACAAGTCGTACAAGCAGCCACTGAGGGAACCGTTGAAAGCATTGCTGTCACCGAGAATCAGCCAGTTAAGGCGGGAGATGCGATCGCAGTTGTGGACGCTTCCAGCTTGGGAATGCAAAAACAACAGTTGCAAGAAATAGTTTCTCAGTCTCAAGCAGAAGTCGATCGAATTACCATGCAATTGCGCGAATTGGAAAATCAAATTTTAGCTAGCGCGCAACTTGGAAATACGCAAAATGGAAATTCCGCACAAATCGAATCTGCCTTAGTAAAATTAGCAGCATCGCTGCCGGATGTAGCGGAGAGATTGGGCAGAAGTCGGCGGGTTTTGCTGGTGAAGCGATCGACACTGCAACAGCAATTAATTCAAGCTAAAAAAGAGTTCGATCGAGTTAATTTTAAACTCGAAAATAGCACGGTGCGCGCGCCATCAGACGGCACAATTCTGAGATTGGAAGTGCGAAATCCCGGTCAAACAGTGCAAGCAGGAAGCCCGATCGCGCAAATCGTTCCCAGCGGCGTACCGCTAGTAGTTAAAGCCAAAGTACCGTCCCAAGACATCGCCCGAGTCCAAGTCGGACAGCCCGTACAAATCCGAATTTCCGCCTTACCTTTCCCCGATTACGGAACATTAAAAGGCACTGTCAGCGCGATCGCCCCAGATGCGATCGCCCCTCAAAATCCGGCGAATAATTCCGGTGCAGCTTATTATGAAGTAGCCATTAAACCGGAACAAACTTATTTAACTAAACTCAAACCCAGCCGTCAATTCTCGGGCAATTCGCAGGGCAATGCGCCGCAGCAATACTCATTGCAATCGGGAATGGAGGGGAGGGCTGATATTATTACCGGGCAAGAAACTGTTTTGACGTTTGTATTGCGGAAGGCAAGGTTGCTGACAGATTGGTAATCAGTCATCAGTTGTTAGTCATTAGTTGTTAGTCATTTAACCAAAATTGGGTAAAAATCTCCACATTTCTCATCAATCATCTGAAGTCCGCGCAGGCGGACTTTGTTCGACAAGACGCGGTTTCAACCGCCGCATCATGTTCGATCGAACCCAATTTCAACCGCTGCACGATCGAGGGCGTGACTTCCCCAAGATTTTGATAAATTTAAACAAACGGGATCGGAAATCGAGATAACGTGTCAATATAGGAATGTGAGTTAAATTCTCGTCTTTCCTCATGAGCAAGCAGCGCGTTCTATCAGGAGTTCAGCCAACAGGCAACCTTCACCTCGGCAATTATCTCGGTGC
>JBOFTL010000360.1:0-2731 GCA_051652045.1 Microcoleus sp.
AATTACAATAGAAATTCCGATGCATTTTACTCCTCTTTTAGAGGACTTGAGTTATGAGACAGAGGTTTTTAACCCCTGTCTGACTGTGAATTACAATAGAAATTCCGATGTATTTTAGTCCTCTTTTAGAGGACTTTAGCTATGAGACAGGGGTTTTCAACCCCTGTCGGATCGTCGGATCGGCGAAGGGAACGATCGACCGAATTTCAGAACGAATCGATCGGCTTTCACAACCATCCACCAAATGTTAGCTCGACAGAGCAAACTTCCTTAACCAACTATTAACTATCAACTGTTAACTATCAATTATCAACTATCAACTGTTAACTATCAACTGTCAATTGTCAATTGTCAATTGTCAACTGTCAATTGTCAACTGTTTAATTGCTGCCAGTAAAAGTAACTTGGGGGAATTTTAATTGAGCTTCGCCCATCGGACGGCGACGGCCTTCTTCTTGCCAGTAGTTAATTACTTCCGTAGCTTGGTTGAGGATTTCGACGCGATCGTTATCTGAAATCCAGTGTTTGGCTTCGAGTTCGTTTTTTAGCTGTTCCCAGGCGTCGTTCCGGGGCCAGAAAAAGTAAGAAGTCAGGGGGCTAGTTCCTTTGCCGACTACTTGGTCAACGGCGAGGGCAACGTTCTCTTCTAGCCAGAGAACTTTGAGGATGAACTTGGACAAGGAAACCTCCGGGAGTTCCGATCGAACTTGTTAAATTTTTCTACAATCGGTAAGCTTAGCACACGATTTTGATAATGAGTAATTTAATTGCGGAAAACTAATGGCAGCAGGCAGAGCTATTTTAGTGTTCGACATTGACGGTGTGGTGCGGGATGTGTCGGGTTCCTACCGGCGGGCGATTGCGGATGCGGTGGAACATTTTACGGGGGGCGGTTTTCGGCCGAATTCGGGGGAGATCGATGCTCTGAAGTCGGAGGGAATCTGGAATAATGACTGGGATGCTTCTTTTGAGTTGGTTTGCCGTTATTTTGAGGGTGCGGGGCGAGACAGAAGCGAACTCGCTCTCAATTATGACGAGTTAGTGAATTTTTTTCAAAGTCGGTACCGGGGGCCGGACGATCGCGCTTGGACTGGTTATATTTGCGACGAACCGCTGCTGTTAACTCCGGCTTATTTTGAGGGTTTAACTGCGGGGGGAATTGCTTGGGGATTTTTCAGCGGGGCGATGCGGGCTGAAGTGGCTTATGTTTTGGAGGGGAAACTCGGTTTGCAATCTCCGGTTTTGGTGGCGATGGAAGATGCACCGGGAAAACCCGATCCGACAGGGCTTTTTGGGGCGATCGAATTGTTAGAAAACCTGCACGGTTTGGCAAAAAAATTGCCTGTAATTTATGCTGGAGATACTGTGGCTGATATTTATACAGTTACCCAAGCCAGCCAACAGCAACCGGAGCGAGTTTGGGTGGGAATCGGAATTTTGCCACCGCACGTTTTGCAAGATACAGCGATTTGTGATGCTTATGCTGCAAGGCTGAAAGATGCCGGGGCGATCGAGGTTTTTCGCAATGTTGAAGAGTTGACTGTCCAGCAAATCGATAGGATTTTAGATTTCTGATTTTAGATTTTTGATTGGGGATTTGTTAACGGGCGATCGAGATGGCAATCTAAAGTATAGATGTAGCTCGATCGTCATACAACACTTTTCATGAAATGTGAGGTACATAGAGATCCTAGGTAGGGACACGGCAATGCCGTGTCCTTGCGAGGATTATTCAACAGACGGGTTACTTCATTCTGGGTACTACAACTTATTAGTTAAGTCCGCTATAATTAGCTTGAGTTCTGGTTCGTTAACTCGCTTCACTGCTTTGGAAAGACTTACCCACTGGCGCTTTCTTTTATGAGCTTCGGGCCAAGTTTCCAAAACAGTTTGTACTTTGAGTAAAAATACTTCTACCTGACAAGTGCAGCCCCATTTGTAGTATTCGTAAATCCCGATCGATTCAGGATCGACTTTACCCAACAAACCCGCTTCTTCCCAAGCTTCTTTTGCTGCGGAATCTGGAGAAGTCATGTCAGGTTCGATGAGTCCTTTGGGAATCACCCACCGCTTGCCAGTCGAAGAAGTAATCAGCATTACTTCAATTTCTCCGTTGTGAATGCGGTAGGGAATTACCCCCGATTGCTCTATTAATAAAGCAGTTCTTAGATTCATAATCTGTTAATTCAATCTGGGTGCCAAAGCTGCTCCAATTTCATTAACCATTGGAGAATCAATACTACCGATACACCCGGATTCGATATCATTCCCCAGTCCAGACAGCAACACGATGGGAAAGTAAGATCGAAAATTTTTACTCCCCATAGAATAGCAAGTTTTAGATATGGTGCAGCTTAAAACTCATATTATTTTAACAAGCGATCGCTCTTTGCGGCCAAATCTAAACAAAAGATTGAGGTAAGCCTTGATAATAGGTAATCTATAATCTATCTCACCAGGATTTAGTATTACCTATTACATTTTCCTCTCCCCGATCGAGGCTATAGTGGCTATATGATGGGACAGGTGTTTACCTCTAAATGTCAAAATTTCGTGGCAATTTTCTTCAATCTTTCTTCGATTTTGCCTCCAAATTTTCCAAACGGCTTCTCAAATCTTGATTCTCTTTTTTCACCTCGTCTAATTCCTCGCGCAACTGCTTCACCGCTGCATCAGAACCGACATTTCTTTGCACTCTTTGAACTGCTTCATCAGCCATGCGGCGGACGCG
>JBOFTL010000361.1:0-15075 GCA_051652045.1 Microcoleus sp.
AAAGCTGAACTCGAAGAAGCAAATCGCCAAAACTTGCCCATCGTTTGGAAAATGCTCAATAATGTCGCCGACGACGCCCGCGTTTTGGGTATGGAAAAAGATGCTTTAGTTGAAGACTTTATGATTGCTTACGGCGAAGCCCTGGGCAACATAGGCTTTAACAACCGCGAAATCATGCGGATGTCAGCACAAGGCCTCGCAGCCTGATCGAATGGAAAATAGGGAACGGGAACTCAATTAAAATTTAATTTTTTTAATTTTCCCTTTTTCCTTATTCCTTATCGAGTTGGAGATCGATAACAGGAAATGAATTAAAACTCGAAAATTAACAGCTTGATTTTTAATTCTTCCTTTTTCCTTCTTCCTTCTTCCTTCTTCCTTCTTCCTTCTTCTTCCTTAATCTGACGACAACTTAATGTTTGGTTTAATCGGTCACTTAACCAGCTTAGAACACGCCCAATCAGTAGCTAACGAGCTTGGGTATCCAGAATACGCCGATCGAGGCCTTGATTTTTGGTGCAGCGCACCGCCCCAAATAGTTGATAATATCACTGTCACTAGCATCACCGGGCAAAAAATAGAAGGTCGTTATGTAGAGTCATGTTTTTTGCCAGAAATGCTGGCGACTCGCAGAATTAAAGCAGCCACCCGCAAAGTGCTAAATGCGATGGCGCACGCTCAAAAACACGGGATTAATATCACTGCTTTAGGCGGATTTTCTTCGATCGTTTTTGAGAACTTCAACTTGCAGCAAATCAAGAATATTCGCAACCTCAAATTGGAGTTTGAACGGTTTACCACCGGCAACACCCACACTGCTTACATCCTGTGTCGGCAAGTAGAAGAAGCAGCCCCCAAATTGGGAATCGAACTGTCAAAAGCTACCGTGGCTGTTTGCGGTGCAACTGGCGATATTGGCAGCGCCGTCTGCCGCTGGCTCAACGTTAAAACAAACGTAGCAGAATTGTTGTTAATTGCGCGCGATCGAGAACGCTTGCAATCTTTGCAGTCAGAATTAGGGCGAGGCAAGATTATGGAGCTGGAAGAAGCACTGCCTCAAGCTGATATTGTAGTCTGGGTAGCAAGTATGCCCAAGGGTGTAGAAATAGACCCCCAGCAATTGAAGCAACCCTGTTTGTTGATTGATGGCGGCTATCCAAAAAATTTGGGAAGTCAAATTCAACATCCGGAGGTTTACGTACTCAATGGTGGCATTGTCGAGCATTCCCTAGATATTGACTGGAAAATCATGAAGATTGTCAATATGGATGTTCCGGGCCGGCAATTGTTTGCTTGTTTTGCCGAATCCATGCTGCTGGAATTTGAAAAGTTGTACACCAATTTTTCTTGGGGACGCAATCAAATTACTGTGGAAAAAATGGAGCAAATCGGTCAGATTTCTGTTAAACACGGTTTCCGACCTTTAATGTCTTTTTGAGTGTTGCCTGTACCTGTATTTGTAGGGTGCGCGCTGCGCACCTTACCCATGTCTTTTTGAGGTGTTGCCTGTATTTGTAGGGTGCGCGCTGCGCACCTTATACCAAATCCGGGACAATACCCCCTCTATTGTCATTGCGAGCTTTCGCGAAGCAATCTCAAAGACTCTGCCAGTGACAGACGATTTATAAAGGGGATGGCACGCCCCGGATTTGGTATTACTCATTTTATTTTGATTGCTGGTAATCTAAACGGAGTTCTCTCCGCAGTTTTTGATACTCATAACTTCGATGATTTTTTTACCCATTTCCTCTGAGATATCTAAAGCGACTGAAAGTTCGATTAAGAATTCCTTTTCTTCTTGAGTAAAAACTCCATCCACTAATACCAAATCCGCAGCAATAGCAAAAGCTGTTGTTCTAAGTTGAGGTGTCAAGGCTGTTTTGGCTGCTGCAAATACCTCTGCGGGACTGTACTCGCGACTCAAGTTAAGGACTTTTTTGAACAATTCTTGAAATCGATCTGCAGAATAAGAACTAAACAAGCGAATGTGATTGGCTGCGAGAGTTTGCCTTTCTTCTTCGGATATTTGGCCGTCGGCGGCAACAGCTAATACTGAAATCGCTGTCAAGGCTTCTGAGGAATTGAGTTCGATCTTACTTGTGTTGCTTGTTGTATTTCCGAAAAGTTCAGCAGGATTTGGTCTTTTTTGGCTGTGGGCGGACATAGGATGCGGGTAAAAAGTTGAGAGTTGAGAGTTGTAGTGCGAGCGTCGGGAGCTCGCGATCGATTGGGAGTTGTAGTGCGAGCGTCGGGAGCTCGCGATCGATTGAGATTTGAGGGTAATGTTTTTGAGGTGGGGGATTGAACCGGGGCCGAAAAACAATCCGCTGCAAACTGACTATTAATATGTGGCAACAATTAAGAATGAGCAATAACAGTTTATCAAAAAATTGTGTCTAAAACCCCGTCCCGATCGTCCGGCTTTAATTGTAAACTTTTGCTGCAACACAAACCTGTTTTGTGCTGAACTAGCTAGCCTAAAGTAGGAATTGACATACTCCCGCCATTAAGCGGAGTACCGTTCTGGTGGGGGCATTCTGTTGTTCTAGGTAAAAAAAACAAAGTCCGCCTGCGCGGACTTAAGAATGAAAGGGATATTCAATTCACAATGAGTTTGCTATCGCATCACAATTGCACTGAGGAAAGCTTGCATATTGGTGACAGCAGCCGCAGTAAATTCCTGAGTCACGGGCAAACTATCAACTACAATTCCAGCACACAATAACATCAAATACAGAATCGAGTATTTGAAGAGCGATCGAGCTACATTTCTATCTTCTGGAGTTTGCAACAATAACCAAGCTTTCTGCACAAAAATACCTCCCAAGAAAATCGCTGTTGCCGCATACACCGCACCCGCTAAATTCAGCGGATAAACTAACAGCAAAGTTGCCGGAATCATTAACAGCGTGTAAACCCAAATTTGGCGCGCTGTCGGTGCGTCGCCTTCAATTACCGGCAGCATCGGCACGCCTACTTCAGCGTATTCATCGCGAATCATGATTGCTAAGGCCCAGAAATGAGGAGGCGTCCACAGAAACACGATCGCAAATAGCAGCCACGCACCCCAACTCAAATCTCCCGTCACCGCCGCCCAACCCACTAGCGGGGGAATCGCACCCGCAGCGCCGCCAATTACAATATTTTGGACGCTGTGACGCTTCAACCAATGGGTGTAAATCAAGACATAAAATACGATGCCAGACATGGCTAGCAAAGCTGCTAATAAGTTAGCTACAACTGTTAGTAATGTAAAGGATATTGCAGCTAGGGCGATCGCAAATATTAAAGCATCCCGTTTCTTCACTCTACCCGAAGGAATCGGCCGCCAGCGAGTGCGTTCCATAATATAATCGATGTCGCTGTCGTAGATGCAGTTAATCGTATTTGCCGAAGCAGAAGCTAAAGCGCCTCCGGTGATAGTTGCTAGCAGCAGCAGCGGTTCGACTTGTCCTTTTGCAGCCATCCACATTCCTGCTGATGTGGTAATTAGCAGGAGCAAAATAATTCTCGGTTTGGTGAGTTGGTAGTAACTTTGAACTACTTGCAAAAAGTTTTCGTGGAGTCGAGGAGTGTTATTGGTAAGAATTTCTTGCATCGGTTTTGAAGTGTTAAGAAGAAGGAAGAAGGAAGAAGGAAGAGGGAAGAATGTTTATACATCAAGTAGCTGAGAGCTATTCTTTAGCTCAAAAGAGCGTTTCTCAAGCAGATAAGGCTCGATCGCGCCAAGCTAAAACGCTAAAACCTAGGAGACTTCCCAGCAATGCTGCACCGACTGCTTGGTGGGCGACTGTTAGGGGTTCTACCTGAAGATGCAGCCTGAAAGTTGCCACTCCCAAAACTAATTGAGCGATCAGGCAAAGACTCGTCAAATTTGCCAGGGTTCGCAAGTTTGAATTCAGTGCAGGCTGCCGCCATGCCATAATTGCTACTGCTAAAGTTGCTGCAGTAGCTGGTACGATACCGACGATGTGGCTGTTCATTACCAGGCACAATTCTTGGGAACTCAAACATTGGTGCAGTGCCCATCGCGAACCGACTAAAGCCCCTAGCAGGCTTTGCAGGTAAACTAACAGTGCCGCGATCGAACTTACCCAAGCTAATTTGCCCGTATTGCCTGTAGCTTCGTAGGGAGAAAGCATAAAACCGATCGCCAGCAGCAGGCTGAAAAACAGCAAAGCGGTTCCTAAATGGGCGGTAACGATATCAAATCGCAGCAGTTGGGTGACGGTAAGCCCGCCCAACAATCCTTGAAAAACTATCAGAAATACTGCCAGGGCGCTCGCGAGGGGCATCCATCCGGGCAAGCGGTAGCGGTACAGCCAAGAGAGTCCTAAAAGAGCGATCGCACTCAGGCCGATTGCCGCAGCATCCAAGCGGTGAAACCATTCGAGAAATACCTGCAAATTCATTTGCGCTGCAGGTATTAATTCACCGTAGCACAGCGGCCAATCGGGGCAAGCAAGACCTGCATTCATCACTCGCGTCGCGCTGCCTACAGCCATTAACAGCCAGGTGGCGATCGCTATTTTCCAAACTAAGCTTCGCACAAAATCTTTGGGCTGCCAATGCTCTGCTGCGGCTGCATTTTGCTGGTTCAAAACTGAGTTTGCCATGAACTTTTCCTTTGCCTTTTTGCCGATCGAACTTAATTAAATATTGAGCTTTTACTCCTGTCGAGCTTAGCCGAGCTTATCACTCTTTTTTTATGACAAACAGTCATATTTAATACTTTAGCTATCTTCCAATGCGATTACTTTGTCTTTAGAAAGTTTTCAAGTTTCTCGTTTATTTTACAAACTATTGCAGGATTTTTGAGAAAATTCACCAAACTTTATTTTTTCTCCTGAATCTTTTGCTGCTAAGCGCTCGATCGCCCCAAACGTAAAGATATAATTAAGAAAATTCGGGTTTTAAATGTTTGCGATAACCACAAGTTTTAACAATATTGGTAGCTCAACTTAACAGTTAAGAACCTAAAAAAATAGTTAAGAACCTAAAAAAATATAAAACTAGGTTGGTAACGGGCCCTAGCTTGCAGATCTCTGTTTGTTGGGGCTTAATATAAATATCATAGGGGGTCGATCGACTCTAATAATGCTATCTCAACATATCTTACTGCTTTGTCGAGTTCGCTAAAGTTTTGTGATAAAGATAAATATATGGCAACCCTCACAAACAATTGGATCGAGAGGGGATTGAAAACTTTTAACTGCAAATTTAAAGGATAATTAAGATGGATTTTATTTACGATTTACTAGAATATTTTAGAAAAACATCCGATCTGTAATGGGTAATAGGCAAAAAGCGATTACCTATTACCCATTACCTATTACCCATTACCCATTATCTATTACACTCGATCGAACTTACTTTTTCTCTTTAGCAAGTCCCGGCCAATTTTTATCGCCCTTAGCAACATTCCCAGAAATATCTTTTTCCCAACCCCACTGTACCGCAGAATTGTAGTTGAGATAAAGTTTGTTGTCCACAATTTTCCAAGCATTCGGATCGATAGCAGCCGTATAACCTTGACTCACAGCCCAAGCACAAAAACCGCCGTATTGAGGCGCGTATTTCTCAGGATTTTGAGCGAATAAATCTCGATTTTGGGCACTGGCAAATTGCCAAGTTGCATTGCCCCATTTGTGACTAAATTCAGGCTTTCCTGCAACTGGTTTACCTTCGGTAAAATACGCTACAGGATCTGTACCGCGAATTGCTACTCCTCCTTCGCTGTAAAATACTTTGGGAATCGAGTTGTCAGCTTTCTCTGTTGTCGGACTGGGTTTATTTGCTGCGTTTTTTTTAGCAGCGTCAGGGCTTGATTTTGCCTCTGTTGGATTTGTTGGATTGTTAACTGCTGTTGGACTGGCTGGCGCAGCAGTTTCGGTTTGAGTAGTAGCCGTATTGCTAGCAGATTCCCCGCAGCCAGCAGCTAATCCGAGAGTTAGAACTGAAACAGAAAAAGCCTTTGCTAAATAACTCATTTTCATTTTTTTGGTGGCTATTTTAGTAACAGGATTTAAGCAAAAAAAGATTTCGATCGATTGATTATGATTATAGCACTTGCAACCGCTGATTGAGGCAGATTAACGCAGATTAACGCAGATAAATTCGATCGACTCTCAACTCTCAAATCAAGCGGGCGGGCACGGGGGCACCGCCCCTACCAACTATTAACTATCAACTATTCCTCGGCCATTTGCCAACCCATTCGCCACCCCGAAAGCGCCATCGAGGAAACAGCAGCCGCATGATTACCCAAGAAGACAGGTAAACCGACACCCAAACTAAAGAGTAATGCTTGATAAAAGTGGGAATTTTAAAATATTCTAACTGAATGTAGGGCAAACCAAATATTTTAATGGTCGAACCGAGAACTACTCCTTCAACAATCGCAGCAAAGAGTTGAAAAACCCCAGGCCAGTCTCTATCCCACATGAATTTTTGCAAAAAGTCGTAGAGAACATCCCAGCCCAATCCTAACAGTCCGACATAAAATAATACCCAAAAGTAAATTGGGTTATATCTGGTTCCTAAGTAACCCAAATAAAACGGTAAGGATGCTAAAACTCCTACGGTAGATAAGAGAAATATCCGAGTTTGCCAGCGGCCAAATAATGTGGGAGTCATGACGATTTTAGATTTTAGATTTTAGATTTTAAATTGGGGCATGGGGCATGGGGCATGGGGCATTCTCCCCCTCTCCCACTCTCTCCCTCTTCCTTCTTCCTTCTTCCTTCAGGATGGTGACTGATTCGTTGCCCATTTCAGCCATTGCCAAAGGGAACCAATACCTTCGAGATGTTTAATTCCGGGGGCTTTCGATCTTGCCAAACCTTCTGCAGATCGGTGGGCGGCATATTGCAATCCTAAAAAAGTATCGACTGGCGCATAAGGCCCTCCCAAAGTCATGATACCAGCAGCATACATTTTAGCTCGATCGTTCCGCATTTCTACTATTTCAAAATCGTTGGCGACGTGCAGCCTGCCAAAAGGATTCAGCAGCAAATTATAGTGATTTATTAAATCATCCAACAAAGGATTGTCTTTCGGTTTTGCTTCCAAACCTGTGGAGTCGATTACAAAGTCGGCTTTGATTTTTTCAATCCCTTCATAGTTGCCACTTTTGATGTAAGTAACTAATTTACCATTTTGCCGTTCTACTCGCTCTACTTGACCGAATTTAATCGTATACCAGCCTGCTTGCATTCCCGTCTTCACGATGCGTTGCCAATCTTGACGGCTGGCAGTAGTTGTGCCGCCCCAAGCTGTTAGCAATTCGTACCTTTTAAGAGGGCTGGCTGCTTCTAACATGGCCCGCATATCGCCGCCCCAAGAACCTTTCGGCCAGTTGTAAGGTTGGAATTCCCATTGATTTTCTACATAACGCTGGGACAATCCAAATTTGTTACCTTGAATTTTGGGCGACTGCATTAAATGGATGACGCTAATTTGGTTGCTGGGCTGGCGAATTTCAGAAATTTTTTGCAAGATTCTTGAAGCAACAATTCCTCGGCCGCGGACGATAACTGTGCCGCCATTGCGCGATAATTGTTCGTAAACGTGTTCGTGTTCTTCGTAAGCGTTAACTACTGATTTGAAATCACCTGTTTTAGCGCGGTATTCTTGCAAGTCCGGCAAGAATCTAATCGCTGGATATCCGGTAGCTAAATGGATATATTTAGATAGTAGAAATCGGTGTTCGCTGCTAGAATTTGGTTGGGGTACGGAATAGGCGATCGCATATCTGCCGTCGTCGGTTTTGCGGATGCCCCGCACTCGCCCGTAACGCAGCATTTCATCCCATCCGATGCGTTTGGCTTCTCTATCCATTGAAGCAAAAACATTTTGAGCTTGGGGTGTATAAGTATCAGCAAATACTGGTTCGGCAAAGACTTGCCACAGGTGTTTGAATCCTGAAACAAATTGACCGGAAATCAGTTTTTTTGCTGCTTCTCGCAAGGCATATCCCGGCCATCCCCAAATATTATCGGGACAGGAATCGGAACCCGATCGAATTCGTTCGTGACCGGGAATTTGCGAATTGCGGCAGAGTCTTTGATACCGTCCGTAGGGCTTGTTCTCTAAACTGATAACTGCTATTTGTTCGCGTTTGACGCCGCAAGTTCTGACTGTATCTACCCAAACAAATGTTCCCATACCGCCGCCAATTGCAGCATAGGTTGTTTCTTCGATTTGTTTGCCGGTAGCGTGCAGTGCTTCTATTGATACTCGATCGGCCGCAAATAATTCTGGCGGGGGAAAGGGTGTTAAAGTGTTGGGAACTGGCGGGATTTGAGGTAATTGAGTTTGCAGGGAATCGGTATCTGGGTTGAAAGATATAGGCGGAGATGAAACCGATCGTCCTTGTGCTTCAGCAGCTTTAGCATTGAGAATGTTAGTATTTGGATTGAAGACAATTGTAGATTCTTGATTTAAAATTTTAGTCGGATCTGTTTCTGCAATTACTAACAATCCAACTGTCACGGTGTAGGGACCGATTTGCAATGTATCTCCGCTAGTTAGCGATTTGCTGGAGTTGTTAAGTTTCTCGCCGTTAACAAACGTGCCGTTAGCGCTGCGATCGGTAATAGTTATTTGAGGACCACTAGATCCAATTAATGCATGAAATCGCGAAATTTCTTCGCTTCTAAATACTGCCCGCGAGACTTGTTGACCGTCAAGATTGGTCGGCATTTGACCGATTTCCCGACCCAATGCTACAGGAACTGTAAACACTGGTTGCCTGATTTCTCCGGTAACTGGATCTTCCCAACTCAGTTGAATTTGCATAACTTCCCTCACCACTCTTCAGTCTAAAATTATAACTCTCAAACCTCAAAATTCAACTTTCAAATCTCAAATTACAAATTACCTCCGCTACGCTACACCCATTATTAATTAATAATTACCGTTCGGTCCAGGCTCACGGTCAATTACCAATTACCAATTACCAATTGCCAATTACCAATTACCAATTACCAATTACCAATTGCCCGATCGAAAATCTAAAATCCAAAATCTAAAATATTTTCAGTACGTCCGATTCACCAGACTGGATTGCTTTACCGCAGTGGGGACAAAACAGCCCTAAATAATCGTAGGGTACAATGTGACCGCTAGGGCATTTGATTCCGTAAACTGGTTGACCGGAAGAATCATCGATTTGCTGTGTTTCTAATTGCTCGATCGCCCCGATTTTTAAAGCTATTTTTCCCAGTTGAATCTGACTGCCACTTTGGATACTTACTTCTGCATCCAAAATTTTTTGACCGTCAACAATTATCGGATTTCGCTTAGCTGTCGGTCGATCGCGCGTCAGATTCCGCACCCAAAAGTTATTAGTGTTAGTATTAAAAAAAATTTCAACGTGCAAGCGAGACAAACTGCTCTCAGTCTCACTTAGTACCAAATCGCATTGCTCTTTGGATCGCCCGATGCGAATTGCGCCCGGAGATTTAGTAGCTTGTGCGGAAGTAAAGGTTTGCGATCGCTCCCTCCCTGCTTCGATCCATTCCAGAGTTACTTTATACATAGTTACCTGCTGCATAACTGACATCTAACAACGGACGACGCTTTATTATACAACAGACAGCCTCGCACTTAGCTTAAAATAAATTCAGCAAAATTTGACACGATCGGGACTGAGATGCATTCTGTCGATTACCAGTAATCAAAACGTTTTGTAGTGAGGACTTTAGTCCAATTGCCATTTTGGCTAAACTGATTGCAATCACTCGATTTGTACGATCTTACAAAATTCGATCGCACAAACCGACTTTTTACCGGAATCGAAAGCCTCAGTCCAGTATTTTCCTAAAAAACCTGGTGGCGGGGTTCGATACTACCGATCTTGCGGCTGCATCCCCACGCGCTCGATCGTATCGCTAAAATGGAGGTATTCTGCTGTTCCAGTTCAACTCTCTAATAAATTCATAAATATGATTTTTATGAATTCATGGCTGTGAATTTTATGAGAGCGATCGATGAATTTATGACTTGACCGATCTCAGGTGTTTTGATATTGTTTAAAATAACAGATGCTGGCACTCTATTTTTATTACTTACTCTCTAAGTAAGTTCACCCGATCGAACGTAAAATCTAAATTTATAGCAAGCTTGCTGTCTGTAGGTAATTTCTTTTTCTTTCTTCCTTTCCTGATTTTGTATGTTATTTCGATACACACTCAAGAATTCATCTGTGTATCCGTGTCCGAATCCGTGTTCTTCCTTCTTTGTTCTGATTAGTCGTAGACCCTAAAACCTAAAAATAAAAATCTCAAATCGTACAGCTATGTCAAAAAATAATGAAACCGTTGTTCTGATATTATCGCTGCTAATTACACTCGGATTAGCAGGTGGAGGTATCTGGTGGCTGACAAATAGCCGAACTAATTCTACTAGCAATCCGTCTCCCGAAAATCCAACCGCTACTCCACCAGAAATACCAAATTCCCCGCGATCGCAAGAATCAATTCAGCAGCGTTTGAGTTTTGGGGAAAAAATCTTAGTTCCGGGAGAGACAACTGCAGCAAAAAGATCGGCAGTCAACGCTGTAGCTTCACGCAATTATAGTACGGCTATTACCGATTTAGAATCATCTCTGCAAACCAATCGCAACGATCCAGAAGCACTAATTTACCTCAATAATGCCCGAATCGGCGATCGCAAATCCTACGGTATTGCTGTTGCAGTTCCCATTAGCACCAACACTAGCAGCGCGTTAGAAGTTTTGCGCGGTGTCGCTCAAGCTCAAAATGAAATTAATCAGAAAGGCGGCATTAACGGCACTCCACTAAAAGTATTAATTGCTAGCGACGATGACCGTCCGGAAATCGCCTCACAAATAGCCGAAAATTTAGCAAAAAATAGCGATATTTTAGGAGCGATCGGACATTTTGGCTCCGATACAACTTTAGCAGCTAGCAAGATTTACCAACAAAATCAATTAGTAGCAATTTCTCCTACCAGCACCTCAGTAGGGCTATCGGGAGTAGGCAACTATATATTTCGGACAGTACCGAACGATCGATTTTCTGCTAATGCTCTGGCTCGCTATCTGCTCACTAAATTGCAAAAACGCAAAGTAGCTGTATTTTTCAATACTAACAGCAGTTACAGCCAATCTTTAAAAAATGAATTCACCACAGCAGTCTACGCTGATGGAGGACAAATAGTATCTGAATTTGACCTGGGGAATAGCAATTTTAATGCTGCGGATAGCGTTCAACAAGCAAGTGCTAAAGGAGCAGAAGCGATCGTATTAGCATCTGATTCCACCACTATCGATCGAGCATTGCAAGTAGTGCAAGCCAACAACAAACGGCTGCCATTACTAGCAGGAGATGGCGTTTATACTGCAAAAACACTGCAACTTGGTGCAGCACAAGCAACGGATATGGTATTAGCAATTCCTTGGCACATTCTTGCCGATCCGCAGTCAAATTTTCCTCAAACATCCAAACAGTTGTGGGATGCTGAAGTAAGCTGGCGCACGGCTTTAGCCTACGATGCGACTCAAGCATTAATTGCCGGTTTAGAGCGCAATCCGACTCGTACCGGGATTCAACAAACTTTATCAGCATCGAATTTTTCAGCAACAGGAGCATCTGGTGCGATTCAATTTTTACCATCGGGCGATCGCAATCGAGCAGTTCAATTAGTAACAGTTAAACTTGGAAATCGCACCTCTTACGGTTACGAATTTGTGCCTTTATCGGGTTTGTAAATAGTTGATAGGTGTCCAGTGCGCACCTTACAGCTATATAAAGTATCGCCCGAGTGCTAAAATATTATTCTCAGCGCAAGCTTAAACATTTATCGTGCGGTGATTTTGATGTTGTTAGAGCCACCCCCTAAACTTGTCGGTGAAAAGCGCCTTACCTTTCGCGATTTAGATTGGCACGCCTTCAAGCAAATTCAAAGTTTGCTGGGAGAGCGCACTCGCGCCCGCTTTACCTACGACAATGGAGTATTAGAAATTACCATGCCCCTCGAAGGACACGAACGCTCTGCTCGCTTAATTGAACGATTCATCTTGATTCTGGTTGTCGAGATGGGCATGAAAATGAAGACGATGGGTTCGACAAGGCTCGATCGAGAAGATTTGCTCAAAAGTGCGGAACCTGACAATGGTTATTACATTCAAAATTATGCCTTAGTTGCCGATCGCGAGGTTAATTTAAATGTCGATCCAGCCCCAGATTTAGTCGTGGAAGTGGATATTACCCATACCGATCTCAATAAAAACAAACTTTATGCCAGTATGGGAGTGTCTGAATTTTGGCGGTTTAACGGGCGGGTGTGGCGGATTTTGGTATTAGTTGATGGGGCTTATGTAGAGTGCGATCGATCGCCCACTTTTCCGATTGTTGAAAAAACAGATTTATACCAGTTTTTAGAAGCAGCTTTTATCGATGAAGTTGCCGCAGAAATTGATTTTCGTCAATGGGTAAGACAGCAGATTCAAACATGAAATAATACCAAATCAGCGCAAATCCGCGCGATCCATCCCCTTTATAAATCCTCCGCTTAATACCAGAGTCTCTGTGATTGCTTCGCTGCGCTCGCAATGACAATCAAGAGGAATAGATAAACAGGATTTTGTATTATATAGCAACCGCCAAGACGGTTAAGAGATTTTAGATTCCCCAAAGCGTTACTATGAGTCCCTTTGACTTCTACCTTCGGCTATAATCAAATATTTTATAGTGTTTTTTGGTTACAGAAAATACACATCTAGCTCATTAATAAATCATAGGTAATAGGTCAGGAATTAACAATTAACCATTACCTATTACCTATTACCCAATCTAACTTCAGGTATAATTGCGAGGAGTGCGCGCGCCTGCAGATGCTCCAGCCAAAGCAGCGACTAAACCTAACAGCGATCCAAACAAAAACGACCAACCAGCTTTAGCAGCATTCCCAGCTAGATTGCGAGTATCCTGAGCAGAAATGTTAGGCGGTTGGTTCGGCAAATTCACCCCGCCTTGTTGCGCTTGATTGAGCGCTTCTCCAGCGTTAGCAGCCACAACTCCAAAAGTTCCTGCGACGCCGCTTGCTAACAGCCAAGAGCCAATTGTTAGCGTAGTTGCCCACAAAATTGCCCCGTTTAAAAGTGCCGTACTGCGATTCATCGGCCCGCAAGCGCGAGCAGTTACCCAGCCGCCAACACCCAAACTAATTAACAAACTGATAATTGACCAAATTCCGACACCAGTACCTACGTCTCCTGCAATCGTGCGGGGAGCTCCTGAATTAGCAATATTGCTAAGTCCGATCGCGGCACCCAATGCACTTAAAACTAACTGCGTGCCGATCGAGATTACCAAACCAGAAAAAATCGGACCCCACCGCACTAGATCGTGGTATTCAACTACTTTATTCACCACTGTCGGCTCGGTAACAACGTTATCTACGGGTCTATTCACGTATGACATAGCTTTTTCCTTTCCTTTCGCTGTTGAGAGTTGATTTATGTTTTAACAATCTTCCACTTAAGCATTGATTTTGGCTGAGATTGATAAGAACTATATCTGTCTGGGGAAAGAATCAATATCTATGTCTCAAGAAAGAAACAGTGAGAGTTGATAGTTGAGGGTTGAGGGCTGAGAGTTGTAAGTTGTAAGTTGGCAGCAAACTATTTGCTGCTAACAGTTGACAGTTGAGGGTCGATCGTCGATCGTCGATTGCGGTATTTTAAGTAGAGTGCGCCGATCGAATTGTTGTGGCTGGCAACAATCCGATCGCAATGCACCCTACTGTGATATTTTGTCCGAACTAACAATGTTAGGGACTAATTGCAATTTTATCCAGTTAAAAAGGCTAGTCAATGTATACAGGAAAAAGAGAGCTTAACGCACTCTTACAGCAGTCCCGACTGCAGTAATCAGCAGCAGTGCCCCGGAAGAGTCCACATTAATCGTGCCGGTGTCAACTTCCACACCGATTACGGCATTTGCCCCCAGACGCCCAGCACGTTTTTCCAATTCGGCTAAGGCATCTCGTTGCCCCTTGAGAAACACTTCCTCGTAACTGCCGGTGCGCCCGCCAATGATGTCGCGAATGCCAGCAAAAAAATCTCGCAGGGCATTTGTGCCGTAGACCACCTCAGCAGTTACAATTCCCAGGTAAGATTGGATTTCTGCTCCTTGGATGACATCAGTTGTTGTTACAATCATCAGTTGGCCTCTAAACGCGAATATTTTGAGTCGATCGATTTCTGTAGATTTACTACATCCCGCCGCTCAAAAATTCCAGGCACACCCCAAGCTGTCAGTTGACAAGTCAGGTTGGCATCAACTCGTTATTCACTTCCACACACTTTTTTTAGACAAATGGCCTCGCAAAAACAAAGTCTTTTGGTATTCAGTACGCTGCTGGTAGCGGGATTTGCTATCGCAGTGCCGCAGGTAGCGCTTTCAGCAGAAACCTCAGTTCAAGTTAAACCTCAAAATGATGCAAATTTAGACGCTTTGTTGCGAGAAGGACGCGAGTTGGTCGATTTGGGAGATTACAATAAGGCGATCGCAGTTTATCAAAAAGCAGCGCGTTTGGATGCGGAAAACCCGCGCATTTTTTCGGGTATTGGCTATTTAGAAGCGCGTCAGGGCAATTATCAAGCAGCGGTGGAATTTTACAAGCAAGCTATAGGTTTGGAACCCAATAATGCTGATTTTCAATATGCTTTGGGATATGCGATGGCGAATTTGCAAAACTATCCGGCAGCAGCGGCTGCTTACCGTCGCGCGGCCCAACTCGATCGCAAAAATGTGAACGCGCGAATCGGTTTGGGTGTGGTACTATTTCAACAAAAAGATTACAGCGGTGCTTTTAAGGCTTATCAAGAGGCGATCGCCCTCGATCCGAAAAGTTGGCAAGCTTATTCTTCAATGGGTTTGGTGTTGATCCAGCAAGGGAATTTTGCCAGTGCTGTTACCGTACTCCAACAAGCTGCCGAACTCGCTCCCAAACAAGCCAGCGTGCAGTTAAAATTGGGCACTGCTTTGCTCCGCAGCGGCAATACTGCTGAAGGGTTGGCAGCTTTTGAAGAAGCGGCTAAATTGG